>PWME01000132.1 GCA_003559235.1 Mollicutes bacterium
ATATTTTTATAAAACATTTTTCACACAAACTGGAATCAAAATCTATACAAATATCATCGTCCAGACACACACAATCAACTAAATCCTCTTTATATCTAATCCAAGCCTTTAACATTTACTTCAGTGCTCCATATTGTTTTATTAATTATATTATTTATATAGAATAAATCCTCTACAATCTCTTCCTTCTTATCAATTAAATCAGACAATATAACATTATAACTATTATCTACTATAATCTTATCTAAAAATTCTATTCTTTTGGATAATGTGTCCCTTAATAAAAAAACGTTATTTAACGTAGTCTGTTTTCCTTCTCTTAATTCCACTTTAATAGAATTAGATACATTTAATACAGTATAATAATAATTATAATACCTTTCTATATCATTAGATGAACCTTTAATAAGTGCATTTATATTTTCCCCTTCTACTTCCCCTTTACTTACAGAACTAAAATATACTTTTATATTCTTTTCCAAAAAATCACACTTATCTATCAATTCACCTAATAACATAATTACTCCACTATTTTTACATTAACTGCTTGAATACCTTTATCGGTGTTCTCTAATTCAAATTCAACCTGCTGTTCTTGTTTTAAAGTCTTATAACTATCCTCACTAACGATATTACTAAAATGAACAAAATACTCCTCATTATCAGTAGCGTCACCAGATACTATAAAACCATATCCCTTCTTGTCGTTAAACCATCTTACATAACCTAAATTATTTTCTGACATAAAACTAAACCTCCGTTAATTATTAAAAATTATATTTTTACAATCTTCTATTCCAGAAGATATAGCTAAAGCTAACTTAGATAAGTTAGCCTGTGCTGTTAAATAATCACAATTATTATCTATAAAAAAGGGTTCTAAAATTAAACATACCCCTCTTGTGTTTGATAATAAATGTCCACCTGCTTGTAGCCTACTTCTACCTATAACACCCCTATCCCTTAAACCTAAGGCTTTTAATATCTTATTCTGAATTACTTCAGAGCATTTTTTGCCTTTTACAGAATTATGAAAATAAATCACCTCAGTACCAGATACTTCTTTGTTAAAAGCATTTGCATGAAAAGATAAAATCAAATCAGGATTTAACTCATTTATTTCATTAGGGAGGTTAGAATAATCAGTTCTTCTAAAAACCCTCATAACACAAAAATCAGTAGTCTCTACCAGATGTTCTTGAACTGCGCAAGTCAGTTTTTTATTGAATTCATACTCACATATAACAAAATCCTCATTACAAGCCCCTGGTTTATCTTTCTCATGTCCTATAACTAAAGCTACTATCATATCTAAACCCTTATCTAAAAGACTTTACTTGTATATCGTCAATCAAACCCTTACTACCATAACCTCTCGCTTCTTCAGCTGTCATAAAAAAATCTACTCTCATATCTTCTGATAACTTCTTTTTCTTTTGTCCAGTAAATTTAATATAATAATCAGCTAACTTATCGTGTAGTCTTTTAGTATGTTTATACGAATTATCGATATCAGTATATTTTCCCTGCGCGCCGGTGGAAAGTTCGTGAATCATGAACTCAGTATTTGGTAAAGCGTATCGTCTACCAGGCTCACCTGCTGCCACAATAAAACTTGCCGCACTAGCCACAGTACCATAACCGATTGTAACTACCGGGCATTTAATATACTCCATAGTATCATAAATACCGAACATAGCGTTTATAGAACCACCACGACTATTAACATACAGATTAACAGGTGCCTCCGAATCATTAGCTTCTAACCACAGTAATTGAGCAACAATAATGTTACCCATGTTTTCATCAAAATCCCCGTTAATAAAAACAACTCTGTCTTTTAATAACCTAGAATAAAGATCGTAAGCCCGCTCCCCTTTTGGTGTGCTCTCAACAACCGACGGAATGTACATAAATAACTCCTTTCCTTAAAGTGTAATTCGATTTATAAGTACATAATAAGTATTATATACTATTTGTCAAGTCTGGCCAATCAAGTTTATAATAATATTTAATATTATCTGGTTTAACACCACACAAACTTATGTATAACAAATCCTCTGTAAATACTATGTGGTTTTCTATATCTATTAATTTCGGTTTATATAAATTATATAGTAAATCTAAAAAACCTTTCTTATCCTTCTCGTTGTTCAAATAAATTTTACAGTATAAATAATTACCTTCCTTATCAAAGTTCTTACTTAAACCATATATTTTAACATCATCACGAACAAAACGGTTAACCTCACTGAATAATCTAAATGTATCTAAACATGTTTCTTTTAATAATTTAAACAAATCATTACGATTGTTATCATAATAAACACTATAATTTAGATTATAATCATACCCAATAAAAGATGCTTGTAAATCATCACTCAAAAAATAAACATCACCATCACTTCCAAAAACAATAGGTAATTTAAAGTATTCCCAATCCCAGTTAGAACCATGATCATCTAAAACCTCGTTTATTCTGTTAACGTGATAGATATATTCCTCATTCATAGATTCAACTGAATACAAATAAGTTACTTTGTTATAAGTACTGTATGCTTTTGAAAATCGCCTTATCAACTTAACCTCTTAATTCAAAGTAATCATAACAAATATCAGCTAAGTTATTCATATCATCTTGATATAGTTTTCGAACAGGGTTATTTGTACCGACCAAGGCAGTATTACCTGTATCTCTGTTATATCTCACAGTATATAAATAATTCTCATAATAAACATAAACAAAAGAAAACAAATGGTCATGTTCTTGTGTATAAAATACAGTGTTGTTGTAATTAACCATAACAAGTCACCTAATATAAGAATTTGAGGGGTATATTATTTTACCCATACTACCCCATTACTTAATACAATTACCCCTATAGAAAACAACGCTATGCGCTTTAAAATGTATTTTACTTCAACACTACAAACAGAATTTAATAATCTTTGTTTCTGATGGTTTTTATATTAACTCAAAAAAAAATTATATGACTCTATATGTAATACTAAAAGTTAATATACTATAGTACTCTTTTCTATAGTATTATATATTATATATATTATTGTTGGTAATTTTCACCATACCCTATATATTTTTTGTAAATAAATCAAACACTTA
>PWME01000195.1 GCA_003559235.1 Mollicutes bacterium
AGACGTGCGGAGGGTCGCTGTCCGGATTGCGGTTCCAGCTTTGACGGTTGACCATGTAGACATTGTACCAGGCGTGGAGTTCAAGGCCCAGTTTGTGCGCTTCCTCGACGGCAAAGCCCAGCGGATCCCAGCCGGGATCCTGGCCGGAAACGCCGACATTCGCCGGGCCGGTCAGCAGGCTGGACCATGGCAATCGTTCGCTGTTGTAGAAGGCGTCTCCGCGGGGCACGACCTGAAATACAATGGCGTTAAGACCCATATTCTTTGCATTATGAATAATATCGCGAAGCGCATCTTTCTGAACCTCGGCATCAGAAGTAGCCGGCGGCCAGTCTATTGCGGAAGGGCCATCTTCGGCCGTTGCCAGCCAGAACGATCGGAATTCTTTCTTGGGAGGCTCTGGCGATTCATCCTGAACCGCTTGTGCCTGGGCTGGTATCGCCATGCCCAGAAATATCAAGGTTATGCATGGCAATAGTAGAAAGTTTCTCATAACAATTTCTTTTTTTTTAGGATGGTGGATAGGCTGTTTCTCAATGCTGCCTGACCGGCAGATACCGGTAAGAGGTGATCGGAAAAAAAGGTCCATGTTTCAATAACCGGAGTGATCCAGTTATGCTATAGTATAATAATATATATACGTTTTAAAAGGATGTAAAACTTTTTTCAAACGGTTGAATCGACCGTGCCAGATGCATAGGAGACGTTCACTTCCATGCGGATGCGCCCTGCCGGGCGCACCATAAAAAAAAGGCACACCGGATTACCCGGAGTGCCTTTTTTTAAGTGTCGGAAAGTACGACTTATTTCACCAGCATCATTTTGCGGGTAAGGACGTAGCCGTTAGCCTCGAGGCGGTACATGTAGGTACCGGAAGCGAGGTTGGTTGCGTCAAAGTCTACGGAGTGGCTGCCGGCCGGCAGGTCACTGTTGACCAGTGTGGCCACTTCGCGGCCGAGGAGGTCGTATACTTTCAGTGTGGTCATTCCAGCCTGACCGATTTCAAAGCTGATCTGTGTGGTCGGGTTGAACGGGTTCGGGTAGTTCTGATCCAGGTTGTAGCCTTGCGGCAAGTCGGCAACAGGCTCGCCTGCACTCGTTTCAATAACGAGCGGCTCGTCGCGGGTGAACCACTGGACGTGTGCCGTTCCGGCAAATCCGCCGACTACCAGGTTCAGACCATCGGGAGAAATTGCCAGTGCACGGTAGACCGGGTTGAAAACATCGCCTTCGCCCTGATCCCAGGCAAGCTGGTCAACAACGT
Organism: Mollicutes bacterium; assembly: GCA_003559235.1. GTDB lineage: Bacteria > Bacillota_I > Bacilli_A > Izemoplasmatales > Izemoplasmataceae > PWME01. The sequence continues at coordinate 1,265 of PWME01000195.1, forward strand.
TGATATCGCCAGCTCCTCTTACGTCAATACCGTAAATGGTGAGGGCGTCCCAGCGCTCGGGATCACCTTCGGGAGCTCCACCGGAACCGGAAGCAGGTACAAAGAGCACACCATTGTCGGGGTAAACGGCCGCAGCACCCGGATCCATACCGATGATGGAAAGAGTATCTAGTGCAGTAAATCCGGCGATGAAATCGCCTTCGTGGACCTCAACACGACCGCCAACTTCGAGGGTGTCGCCATTTTCAACAAACTCGGTCACGAAATTGGAGGGCTGGTAAACGCGGGTAACATCGTCTTCATCGGTAAATGCCGTGATAGCACGGGCAAAACCGGCGCGGTTTTCGGATACATTGAGGATGAACTCAAAATCTTCGCTCATCATACGGATGGGTTCACCCGGGAATACGGTCGAGTAGAAGATGTCACCATATCTGTCGGTTGCGATGTGGAATGCCTGGGAAGCAGTCTCGGTTCTCATGACCGTGATTTCACCTACATCAAGTCCTTCGCCCGTCTCAGGATCAATGCGAATCACAAAAGCGCGACTGCTGTTCCATGTTGTTCCATCCGGACCCGGACGATAGCCATGACTGGAGATCAGGACCGTTCCATCGGGTGCGGAGGCCATACCGGTTATGGGGCCGAAACGCAGCAAGGTGTCGGCTGTCTCTACTCCAGTTATGTAGGGTACATCTTCGCAAAGTTCTTGTGTAGCCGGATCAATGCAATAGACGGGATTAATCCGCTCATCTTCCGGCATAATGCTGAAGTAAGGGCCGGCCCAAACAGTGCCATTTCCACCGAAGGCGAGGCCGTGCAGGCCGAGTACCGAAGAGTCGGCGGGTAATGCAGACTCATATTCCCAGCCATTTTGTGCAAACGTGTACATTGGCAGTATCAATACGGCTGCCAAAAGCAGTAATGCTCTTTTCATAATATGTCTCCTGTTTTTTTTGTGATGTGATATGAAGGCGTATGCCAACAATCTTTGCTACCTGTATGTAATACATGTGGCAATTTATGCCACATGTATCAAATACGCAATGTTAAATTTTAGTAAAATCGCTTTATTTATTATTAAAACAGCTTTAAAAAGTCCCGTGGAACAACTCCATGTCCTGTGCCATCTCCAACTTCAGCACTCTCGTCAACGAGGTGACACCATCAATGGTGGTGCCTATAATACTGATGAGCAGTTGCTCGGGATTGTCACTGGAAACAGCCAGTGTGGTTGCACCAGGGGGCACGATGTCCGGATACAACTCCTCGACCTGACCGTTGCGGTAGATCATGATCGACTCGATGGTGTTGACCGCCATCACCAGATCGCCTCGTGCCGTGAAAGCCATGGCCCGGACTTCCATATCATCGGATGGCATCATGACATATTCTTCTTCATCTCCGGGTGTATTGTCACCAAGAATGGGAACTCTCCATACGCCTGACCGGCCATCCCTGACCATGCCGGCATACAGATAGCCATTGTGCACATGAATTGCCCGAATCGTTCCTGGAAGGGAATACTGTGAAAAGTCGCCGGTATCGGTATCGATCCTGACAATGTTATTGTTGGCAGCGCCCCACAAATAGCCGTCGGGCCCCATGGCAATATCCTGCAGCAGCAACGTCCTGGGCAGCTGAGCAAAAATTTCGGGCGTCGGCGCATCAGCTCCGCCAAGGGCTACGGATGGATCCACACGGTAGACCACGTTGACATTTATCCTGATGGCATAAATATTGCCATCTGCCCCATGGCGTATCCTGTTGTAAATCCAGGGTTCCCGTTTGGCGCTGATGGGCACCAGTTCTTCCTCTTCTACGTCAGCCA
>PWME01000107.1 GCA_003559235.1 Mollicutes bacterium
AATCGGATGCTCAGCTTCCGCAGCTTTTTGCATCCAGTTTAATCCACTTTTTATCGCCACTTCATCTTCGAGCTGTAACTTTGCCGCGTTAACCATGGCCGCTGTATGACCTAAATTTGCGGCTTGTAAGGCTGTTTTTAATGCTTCAGTGCGGTCAGTCGTGCATCCTTCGCCATGCATAAGCATTGAAGAAAGATTGTGCGTTGCCACAACATGTCCTAAGTACGCTGCCTTTTGAAACAATCGAAAAGCGCGCTTCAGTTGTTTGCGCGTAGGATTATTGTTGTATAAGTGATAACCTTCTAAAGCATATGCTTGCGCCCGTGCATTTTGCGGTTGCTTTTGTGTGCCCATCGTGCTGCCCCCAGTATATGTTCATAAAACAATATGGATAACGCTATTATACAACATGTTGATGTAATAGTTAACCGCAATTCTATAAGGATTCACGTTTTTTTTATTAAACGCCCATTAAAAAAAATATCGATATAGTGTCATTGACTGCCTAAAGAAAACACCGACCTAAGTCGGTGATATCAATAAAACAACGCAAAATACCACTCTAAAAACTGAATGCCTAAAATCATTGCAAAGGTAAAACCAAAAGCAAGCATTGGTGCGAATGATACGCGCCGCTTTTTACCGAAGTCTTTAAGCCTACCAGTAGCAATCACAAAGATTAAGCCACCAATAAACGCTAAAATGAATCCCATTGCAAGAAGTTGCCATCCTAAAAGGAGTCCAGCGCCAGCAACCAACTTAAGATCGCCACCGCCCATACACGCACGCCCCGTAAGTTTTTCACTTAGCATCATGACTAGCAATAACCCCATCCCAGCACCAAGTCCAATCAAATGGCATAACCATGTCACATCCAGTGACGCTGTAGACCATGACGCTGGCGTCAATAAATAGAGTGCCCCGGCAATTACAATAACCCCGGTTAACACATCCGGTACAAGCATATATTTAATATCAACCACTGTCGCAGTTAATAAAATCGTCACAAAGAATACCGCAAACATCCATTCAAGCGAAAATCCATATCGCACAAAAAGCAGCACAAATACGATTACTGCAGCACCTTCTACTGCTTTGCGGGTATTCACTTCTTTTTTAATCCGCGGGTCAACTTCTTTTGATAAAAAGGACCCCACAATAGGCAACATCAGTCGCCACGGCACAAAAACAGCACTTTCTTGATCATAACGCTGTGAAAAATACGCCACAGCCCCATGCACCAAAAACGATGCAGCTAAGGCAAAGAACACAACCAATACAAGTTCGATAAATAACACATGCATCATCTCCAATGGAAAGCTTTAAGGATGCTTTCATTATACATCATTTTTACCTTTGATAAAATAGCAAGTTATGTGGAGGTAGTGCAAACGAAGTAAAGAACAATTAATAACCTTAGGTATTCTACCACCACACGTTTAGACTTGATGGTGAAATGAAGACAATGCTATAAGAAGTTGATATCGTGATAGGTAGATAACGATACTCATGCAACATTCATAAAACACCAAGTGTTCACTTTAACTACAATCCATAATAGAAATAAAAAGCCCCCGCAGGGGCCGAACCTTAACATTCACAAAATCATGCCTTTTGGTTCAATGTTTCATTGTATTTATAAGCAAGTAGTTTATTGATATTCAACACTTATGCTTCATTAAGTGTTGAAACCGGTTCTCTTTAATATATTTTTACGTCTCACCCTGCTAAATCATCCTCTAAGCTTACATAAGGATAAAAGGATGATGTCGGATAATAACCCGTCACAATCACTGCCCCGACAAGATCTATTTGTCGTTCAGGGTCATCACCAATGCGTTCTTCCTCAGTTTTTGGTTCAAAAGTGCCCCAGTAATTTTTACAAAGCTCAAAATACCAATCATCACCGCCATCAACACCATACGTGTTTATGAGAAACTTGTTTTTATCAAATACTATGTTAGCGCTTGTTCCTTGTCCGATTGATGATTGATCAACGCCAATGGCAAGGTGATTGGATTCAAAGGTTGATTCTTCAATCATTAATTGATGATTGCCTTCACCCATAATCATTAACCCGGTTGCTTGTTTTTCAATAATATTTTCTTGTAGGGTAACGACGCCATGTGTTGGATATACATGTATGCCTGTATCAATTAACGGTCCATCCGTTTGCGTAATTGTATTGGATTTTATTGTGACATCCATTGCTTGTTCATGAATAACGATGGATAATGCATTATCGATGAATGTATTGGTGTAAAGAAAGTGGTCGGTGCCACCCCGAATGGCGAATGCTGTATCAGCTGCTTGAAAAGTATTGTATTTAAATGTTGCATCGTTTGCATCAATGACAACGGCATCACCAATGACATTTTCAGCGTTCACAGTAAAATGCTGCAGCGTGAACCCTTCACCCAAAACATGGACCAACGTGTCATCTCCACTAAGGGTTGCCCCTTCTAAACCGGTGATTGTTATGTTAGATAAAGCCGCCTCAATCGTTAACGCTTCTTCGTATATACCACCATCGACAACAATCACATCACCGCTTTTTGCTGCATCAAGTGCTTCATTAATCGTTAAAAACGGTTTATCTTCACCAACATGCAAGTAATCAGACACTAAGAAGTGTTGTGTTAAGGTAATACCACCATAGGTGATGGTAACGTGATAGGACCCGTTGGTGCTTGTATCAAGCATCAACGTATCCATATTAACCGCTCCCCTAACCCTTAACAGAGGATCATCAATGGGCAAAGTGATGGTAAGCTCATTGTCAAACGTCACTTGCACTTCCGTTGCCGCAATCGATACGGTTTCATTTGGATGGTATTGCGGCCTTAACATGCCCTCAATACCAATTTGTTTAATATCACCAAGTGTTGCACTGCACGCACTCATAACCAACACAACCATCACCATGATGAAACATAACCCTTTACGCATGATTATCATCTCCTTCTATTGCTTTATCCCAGACAGCGATTAACCCTGAAGCACTAAAGAACCGAACGCTTTTATGAATGCCATTGCTTTCAACGGCATACGCTGTCAAC
>PWME01000047.1 GCA_003559235.1 Mollicutes bacterium
GATATTCAACAGAGAAGTCGAAGTTTTATTTTCACACGAGGATCAGAAAATTCTTGATGGACAATCTAAAATATGCAACTGGCTATATAATTGCCTTTTGCAGATGTGTCAAGATGATTATGGGTCTCTGGTAAAATAACGGACAGTTTGGTAAGCTAGTAACAAGAATATAAAGGAGAAAAAAATGCCAAACGAATCCAAGAAAAGACGACAGTTTGACGAAGATTTCAAAAAGCGAGCCGTACGCTTAAGTGAAAGTAAGGATCGCACTATCAAAGAGGTTGCAGAGAGTTTGGGCATCTGTGAAAGCGCGTTACATCGCTGGAGAAAGCTTTATACGCCCGCAGGTGATAAGACACAAATGGCTGACCAAAATGACGAGATAAACCGTTTACGCACCCGTGTGGCCGAACTGGAAGAGGAGAACGATATATTAAAAAAGGCTTCAGCCTATTTCGCGAAACACCAAAGGAACTGAGCACCATGGATTTGTATGAATTCATGGATGAACACGAAGAACACGCCATTGCGAAATGGGCCAAAAATCTTGGCGTATCGACATCAGGGTATTACAATTGGAAACATGAGCGAGAGAAAAGACGAATAAAGGAATCCGACATGAGGAAAAAAGTAATACATTATTTCAAGAATGAAGGCAAAGGGGCTTATGGTGCGGAACGCATATGCGGGTGTATGCGACGAGACGGTCATAGTGCATCGTTCGGAGTAGTAAAACGCATCATGGAACAGGAAGGTTTGAAATCCAGTCATTGCATACGAAGGCAGAGATCATTGACCGATAGTAAAGATGCACGAAGTAATGAATTTAAGAATTTAACGTTGAATATGGACATAGATACTCCGTTTCAAGTGTTATCGAGCGATATCAGCTATATTCGTACGTCGGAGGGGTTTGATTACTTATGCCAGGTTCAGGATGTTGCGACGAACATAGTGTTGAGTTGTCGACAGTCATCAAAGATGGATGCCGACCTTGTAATGGAAACGATAAAGGCTGCAAAGCAAAAATGGGATCTGCCGGAAGGAACAATTTTTCATTCCGATCGTGGAAGCCAATACACTGCAAAGAAGGTGATGGAACGAGTGTCAAGATATGGCATGAGGCAAAGCTTTTCTCGTGTTGGCAAACCGGGAGATAACGCTTGGAGCGAGAGTTTTTTCTCAAATTTTAAAAAGGAAAACATTCACGGCCAACCACTGAAAAAACGCGAAGACTCGCGACAGAGCAATTTCGAATATATTGAAGCGTTTTATAATCGACGGCGCGCACAAAAACGATTGGGTTATCTAAGCCCGATTGATTATTTAAACAGTTGGCAAAGCCGTCGGACGAGCGTGGTGGCATGAAATGCCCGGCAGCGAAGCTGCCGAAAATTGTTGAAACTCGGTCGGGCTACGCCCTCCCTTCGTTTCAACAATTTCAAAACCGCCACCCGCAAGGTATCGTCTGATTGATAGGGAGATTTATTATTATGATATGTCGACTAGCTAACGAAATTGTCCGCTAAAGTGTTGACCTTCCCTACTGAACCTTGATGGGTGCCGAGTACCCATCGATCAAATAAGCTTGCTACTCGGTGAACACCTGGCATAGAGATATGTGCAGGATCATCTGAAGATGATAACACTGTCTGTTTCCATATATATTCATGTTCAGACAACCCATCATAGCCGCTCCATCCATCAGTCGATACTACTGCGCCTGGAGCAATGACGTCACACACGAACGGTACTAGACTTGAGCTTGAGGCATCTGGTATATGACGCATTCGAATACGTCCGAAACCCTTAGGTTGTTTGATTTCAATGGCGATTACCACAATGCTTTTTGAACTGCCGCGTCCACGCTTTCCGCCCTTACGAACTCCCCCAACCAAAGTTTCATCTACCTCTACATCGCCTGATAACGGGGCACGCTCCTTATTAACCATCGCAACCCTAAAACGTTGTAACATCATCCATGCTGTTCGATAGCTAATTCCAAGGGTGCGCTCTAAAGTTTTTGCTGACATACCGTTTTTGGCTGTAGTTATATGCCAGGCAGCTTCAAACCAAGTTTTTAGAGGAGTTCTTGTCTTATGAAAAATAGTTTCTGCAGTTAAATAAGTTTGATGGTGACAAATAGTACATTCCAAACGATTTCGACTTTCACTCCATGTTGCAGAGGCTACCTTGCAAGCCGAACAAGAAAACCCTTCCGGCCAACGCAATCGTATCAGATAGGCTGCGCATGCACGATCATCAGGAAACATCTTGAGAAACTCTCGGTATGTGTCTGGGTAATCAACTCTTTGCACTGAGATAGGCCCCATGGTTACCTTCACTCCATCTTGACTAAATATTCATCATCATGAATAATTATAACACAACTGGCACTAGTTAACTACCCCCTAAACATAATAAGAACAAAAAAGCACATCGGCATGGAACCGAGCTGACAAAAGTGGTTTTGGGAGGTCAAAAGGTACCGATCAAAAGACCAAGAGTGAGAGATAAAGACGGAGGATCGGAAGTTGAATTGCATACTCTTTTACAATTTCAAAACGAAGAGTTTTTGAATGATGCTGTATTAAAAAGAATGCTTCACGGCGTTTCGACAAGAAATTACGAGCATATCTTGGACGATATCACATTGGAAAGCGAAAGTATCTCAAAAAGCAATATCAGCCGCAAATTTCAAGCGGAGTCGGGCAAGCTGATGAAAGAGTTTATGCAAAGGGGCATCGACGAGTATTATCCTGCGATCATGATGGACGGAACGGCGATAGGCGACTACTGTGTGGTTGTAGTCCTTGGTATATCTGGCAAAGGTAAAAAAACGGTATTGGGAATTCGCGAAGGAACAACGGAAAATGCAGAGATCTGCACGGACCTGTTGAATGATGTGATTGAACGAGGATTGAAACCGGATGCGAAACGATTGATGATTTTAGATGGTAGAAAAGGCTTGAAAAAAGCGGTCAAAGACATATTCGGCGAGAATGCTTGCGTACAAAGATGCCAAATTCACAAGAAGAGAA
>PWME01000066.1 GCA_003559235.1 Mollicutes bacterium
ATCACCGGCATTTTTCCATTTCCCAAGCGGTTGAAAACTCCCGGATTCTTTTTCGGGCAGCACGCGAAGCCGGAGTGGGAAAAGTGGTCCATGTCAGCATAACCAATCCCTCGGTTGATTCCCCTCTGGAATATTTTCGCGGCAAAGCGCTGGTCGAGCACGCTTTGAAGGAAAGCGGTCTTCCACACGCCATTCTGCGACCGGCCCTGTTGTTCGGCAAGAATGACATACTGATTAACAACATCGCCTGGCTATTACGCCGGTTTCCGGTTTTCGGAGTGTTTGGAGACGGGTCCTACAAAGTGCAACCCATTTTTGTGGATGATCTGGCCCGGATTGCAATTACAAAAGGAGGCGAAGCTGAAAACAGCCTCGTTCATGCCGTCGGACCGGAAACATTTACTTTTCGGGAGTTAGTCGTGACCTTCGGACGGATCATTGGCAAGCAGCGTCCCATCTTCTCCATCCAACCTGAAATCGGTTACTTTATAGGTCGAGTTATCGGAGCTCTGAAAAAAGATACCCTTCTCACCCGGGAGGAGATTCAAGGGTTGATGGAGAACAAGCTTTGGGTCGATGAACCTCCGGCCGGCGATACGCGACTCACGGAATGGGCGGCCGAACACGCCTCCATCCTGGGAGTTACATATAACAGTGAAATGGCACGACGCTGAACCGCAAACGCAAATCCGGAAATTCAGTCGGAAATCCGGTGGAATATCAATGATTGTCCTTCCGGACCGAATTCCACTTTTTGCGATGGTTGATAATCACCGGCATCGTCTTCCGGTGACTGTTTGGATTCCTCTCTTTGACCGGTCTCCAAAGGCTGCCCGGCATCAGCGGCTTTTCCATCTTTGGAGTCTGTGCCACCCGAATCTGTGCCACCTGAATCCGTGCCGCTCGAGTCTGTACCGTCCGAATCCGTGCCGTCCGAGTCCGTGCTGTCCGAACCTGTGCCGCCCGAATCCGTGCCGCTGGAAAAGTAAATGCGCTGGATACCCAGATAGGGTGCAAAGAACAAATCTTCTTCAGAAGCAAACAGAGGCTGGGGTCTGCCATGGCCCGGATCAAAGTATAGCCGTCCGTCATCCACAAATACTTCAATGGTGACTCCATCGGGTAGTTGATAGGTTCCTGCGTATGCTTCCAGCTGCTCTGCCGGGAGGGATACAAAAGTCTCCTGTACCGGTGCCGGGAAATCCGGCCATTCGCAGAGTTCAGCGATCGAATGCAGAATTTCCCGGATCAAAAAATGGCCGGTGTCCGAATTGGTCATGATCACCGCTCCCTTGCCCAGGTGCAGGTATCCGACCATATCAGCGGTAAATCCGTGATTGGTACCGGAATGACGAAACCGGAGATTTTCACCGTGATCTTCTATCTGCAGGCCGAGTCCGTAGTCCCCGAGCACGCGGGTTGTCATTTCTGTTGTTTCCGATGGATGAAACAAGCCTGTGGTATCACCGGCTGCCGATTGCTGCAACCGGTTTACTGATGGAGGCGGCCTGGAACAAGGTGGTATCGGTCACGGAATTCCCGTTTTCGTTTCTTGTGGTGCCGAAACTTTTTACCCAGATGATTTCGCCATGGTCTATTACGGCGATGGAAAGTCCCGGAATATCATAAAATTCCATCCGGTCGTGAATGGAATAGCTGCTCCCGACCCTTGATTCTTCAATCAGCAGAGGGATGATATTACGGGTCAGCTGTTCATGGCCATCGACCGCATTTTGATTTGAAGCGATATCGGATTTTGTGCTATCGCCTGCAATCTGATTTGCATTCACACTTGCAGATTCGGAATAATCAATGCCACTTGTGCCACTATCGCCCGCAACCTGACTTGCAGCCACACCCCCGAATATTCCCGTATGTAACACAAGTATCACTATTGCAACCGGCAAGCTACCTTTCATAGTCCGGTAATGAAGAGAGGGCGTCTTATGCATAAACAACATAATGAACCGGCATTTTGACTTCCACGGGTTCGGATAAAAACGTTTTTGTCGTGCCTTTATGTTGTTAAAAAATGATTTTCCCATGTTTCGATATAAATATGCGAGACACGCCATAAATATGCGAGACACGCCGGGCATTTCTTATATTCAGCTGACGCATGATCTACAAAATCACCTGTTTATACCAAACCGATGACCTGTTGTACTCACTGTCAGGATGCCGGCCATATTTTTGATGAAAAAACGGCAAAAAAAGAGCTCAAACGATACCAGAAGAAGGGTCCGGCCAAATCCACCCGACTTTTGCTGGAAGAGATCCGGAGACATGGACTGAGCAGGGCCAGGCTGATGCGGACTATCGTATGGGAGGCGGTTCTTTATGAAAGGAGAGAGTGAAAGGGGATAACACAATACGGAACCGGACGCAAAAAGCTGAAACAATATTTTTCAAGTCATTATTTTATATTGACTTGCGATATCGTTTCTATTATCATATTGCAGGAATATGTGCATTGCGATGTGTCCTGAATAGCCAAATTCAAGGGCCGCAATAAAAAATTTGAATCCGGATGCATGATCTCATGGTGAAACAGCTTGCCGGGAGGTCGAAGGTATCAACCCGGACCCAAAAAAGCTTTTCAAAAAACGGCCCCGATTGCTTCAGGGTCGACAGATTGATCCTGCATCTCCGACAAACTCAACCCGGATAAACTATGACAGGAGAAATTGCGCGGTTAACGGCTTTTATCGTTGGTCTTCATTTCCTTGCGGTCGGTTTTGATGCAAACGTAACAGCCCGGTCCACGGAAGATCATATTCAGGTTCAGGTTAAAGATTTTCAGACAGAAGAACCCGTGGTCAGGGCCGGAGTAGCCCTGTATCATGAAGATCAGCGAATCGACTCCGTTCTTACGGATGAACGCGGATTTGCCGAAGTGGCACTTCTTACCACCGACGCCTCACCCGAAGAGGCGGAAGTTCCTGCCTCATTTGAAGTAAGTGAAAACTATCCCAATCCGTTTATCGATGAAACACGGGTGGACGTCACCATCCCGGAAGATCAGACTGTATCCGC
>PWME01000085.1 GCA_003559235.1 Mollicutes bacterium
CTTCAATCGAACGATCCATTTGGGTTAATTGAATGTGCCACCATGCATCACCAACATCGGTTAAATCAGCCACCAAAGTGTTGTCTTCAACCTCCATAGTGCCTTCACCAACAGCAAAATCAAATACCCACACATCGTCAGTATCAAACTGAGAGTTTTCCATAATGTTTTGATCATCAGCGACTGTCATGTTGAAAACATCAATGGTAACAATCGATGCAGGATCATCATGGATACTACCTAAGAACAACGCAATCTTTAAGTTGTCATAAGATGCTTGTGGGGTAAAGACATAATAGATGGTTTCATAGTCTTCACCAACCGTGTATTCAAGTGGTTCATCAATCACTGAGGCAAATCCACTGTCTGCATCTTCTAAGCCAAGCCCAACCACACGTTCTACACTACTTTTGATTCTTAGTTCAACTAAGTAAGCAACCCCTGCATCAACCGTAATGCCGTCTTGTTGAAGTTGAATATGCCACCAATAATCCGCAGGGTCGGTAATATCAGCAACCACGGTGTTATCCTCATACGTCATGGTGCCTTCACCAACAGGGAAGTCAAAATTCCATCCGCTGTCATCTTCCATATAAGGATTTTCAATAACACTTGCGCCACTTTCAACCACTTCACGGACTGAGAAGAAATCAACCGTTACGGTTGTTGGGACATCACTCCCTGCAATGCGACCAAAGAATAGTGCGTATTTAATGTTTGTGTAATCATCATCAGCGGTAAATTGGTACGTAAAGGTTTGGTATTCATCCGTTAATGCAAATTCTGGTAAAGTATCGGTAAGTGGTGCAAAACCATCATTGGCATCTTCAATACCAAGACCAATGGTTTTAGGGTCTTCTGCTTTTGCACGGACAGAAAGTTCATACGTCTTACCTTCTTCAATTAAACGGCCAGATTGTGATAATTGTGCATGCCAGTACTCTGTACCGATATCGTCTAATTCAACAACGAGCTCTCCATCAACAACCCGCATACTACCTTCAGCGTTATTACCAGGGAAATCAACCGTCCACCCAGTAATCCCCATTGCAAAATCGGTATTAAATAAGCGGTTAGGTGCTGCACCAATTTCTACATCTACAACCCGGGTTACAACATGGAATACATTGTCTAAATCAAGAATGTATTGAACCACAAACGGCGTGCGGTTCGCAACCGATGTATTTACAATACCATTCACGATTAATGAATCTGTAACATCATCACCATCAACATGCGCACTAACACCATCAAGGCGCTCAAAAGGATCATTGAGCATAATGACGACATCATCAGCGCCTTCAATGCTTGCATCGCCTTCATCAAGGTCTGCTAAAGTAATTTCTACATAATTGACTTCAACACTGCTTTCACCTTCATCGGCATGCATTTGACCTAAGTATAAAACAAACTTTGCGGCATCAATGGTACGGTCAGAATCAAAAAAGAATGTGTAGGTCTCAAAATCTTCTGTTAAATCAACCGCAAACGTTCCACCTGCAATCATCGCAAAACCAGCGGTGGTATCCTCAAAGCCAATACCGAGTGATTTGCCTGCTTCACTACGCGCTTCAATATCAACACGATAGCGAACATCTTCTTCGATTTCTAACAATTGATAAATCTGCAGTTGCCACCATTCGTTTCCAGGATTGGCAATATCAACCCGTAACGTTTCATCTTCTACAGACCACGCTGCATCGCCACCGGGTTGGTCAAATTGCCACCCACCGGTTCCTAAGCTGAAATCGCCATTATAAACTTGATATGGCTCGTCTGTTTCAAAGATTACCGTGATGTAGCGATTAACGGTGGTTGTTTGATCGCGGTCATCGGTAACGGAATACGTCACATTATGCTCACCTAAAATGCTAGAATTGACAAAACCATCCACTTCGATTTGATCGGTTAAGTCATTCCCATCATAATCTGTGGCTGTGACACCATCAAGTGGGTCAAAGGTTGCCCCTTGCATAATGGTTGTATCTTCGACGCCTTCAAAAACTGGGGGATCAAAATCTTCTGTCGTTTGACATGCTGCTATTAAGAAAAGAACCATAAAAACCAATGCCAAAACACTAAATTTTTTCACAATGAACCTCCATGGTAAAATTTTTGTTACTATTTTACCTATATTTTACCACTGTTTTTCCAACGCGTCAATAAAAAATGTAAGCACTATCATACCAACACTATTATTAAAACGGTACGATAACAAGAAATACCCATCTATTCACGTAAGAAAAAAACGGAAAATTTAATTCGATTTCCCGTTTGCGGTCGATGTCGTTCCACGAATAATTAACTGCGTTGGTGAAATAAGCTTTAAAGGAATATCGCGTCCTTTTATTCGATCATATACCAATTCAAAGGCTTTCTCACCCATAAGCTCTGTATGGACTTTAACCGTCGTTAAAGGCGGTTGAGAATATTCGGCATTGGTAATGTCGTTATAACCGACAATGCTTAAATGCTCAGGAACGCGAATGCCCGATTGATAAAGCGCGGTCAACGCCCCAATCGCCATTGAATCATTGCCGATAAAGAACGCCGTTGGCATAATATCGCTATCAATAATGGTTTTCATAATTTCATAGCCATCTTTATACGTTTTTCCCCCTTGATACATATGCTTTGCATGATACATATTATGGGCTTTAAAGTATTTTTCAACAAGCGTATCGCGATGTTCATCAAAATCGATGGCTTTTTTGGGATGGATGGGTTGAACCCCAATAAACCCAACGTCTTTGTGTCCTAAAGACGCAAGGTGTTCACTCACTTGTTTTACCGCTGATTCACCATCAAAGAGTAAAGAATCATACAAACTAGAATCAGGATCAGAATTAACAAACACAATATGCGGTGTGATTGCATGAAGGTTTGTAATTTCTTCTTTAGAAAAATGACCAATGGCAATAATCCCATCAACGCCATTGAGCTTTGCAAAATCATAGCCTTCTTGTGAATCGTGTATCACAAAAAAATCGATTTTCGCCGTATTAATGCGCTTCTCAGCACCTAGGCGAATGGA
>PWME01000213.1 GCA_003559235.1 Mollicutes bacterium
AATCCTCCAAGTGATACAAGGTTTAAGGTGATGCCCGATAAGTAAATCAATATTAAAGCAAAAAGCAAACTAATCGGAATCGCAACCCCAACGACTAAGGTAATGCGGACGTTACGTAAAAAGATAAGAAGAATTGCGACCGCGAGCAAACCGCCAAGAATTAAGTTATTGATAACAGATCCTGTGGCCTCATTAATAAATTCACCTTGGTCTAACAAAATGGTGTATTCAAATCCTTCGTTATCATCTAAAAGAGCGCTTAAAGATGCATTAATCTCATTGGTGACGTCCGTCGTAGCAAACTCACTGCCTTTTTGTACGCTTATAGAGAGCGCGTTTTGGCCATTGACTTTGTTATAGATTTGATCAGAATCATCCACAAACTCAACTACTGCGACATCGTCTAATGAAACCAAAAATGATGGTAAGCCCATCATACTTAAATCAAAGTCAATAAGTGTTAAGTCTCTAACGGCCTCAATGTTGTCGAATGCATCACCGACTCGAACAAGGTATTGAGCGTTATCAATGGCCACAAAACCAGCCGGAAAACTAATGTTTTGCGCTTGTAATAAACCACTGATCAATTCCTTATTAAGCACATCATCGTCGAATGACTCTGGCACAGTGCCAGGTGGTAAGCTGTCAATAATGGCATTGAGTTCAGCATTTTTTTCATCAAGCGCGTCTTGATCAAGGGTAATGCGAACGTCGGGTGCAATGCCACCAGATACATTCACCGCAGCTACCCCTGCGACACGCTCTAATTGTGGTGTTAAGACATCATCAACCCACTCAGTCAAATCTTCACTCGATTTGCCTTGATAGGACACGCTAAAATTCATAATTGGTAGCATGTCAGGGTTAAATCGCATGATGGTAGGGTTCCCAACAGCATCAGGAAATCCATCAAGCAGTCCACTGATTTGTTCGCGCATTTCCACAACCACATTGTCCATATTCGTGTCTGTTGAAAATTCAAGAATGATCAACGAGAAATTTTCTTGCGAAATGGTTTGCACTTCTTGAATATTTGTTGTTGTTTGGAAAGTACGCTCTAAAGGTATTGTGACGTCACGTTCAACCGCTTCAGGATTCGCACCTGGATAGGTCGTTGTAACAACGGCAAATGGTAAATTAACATCAGGAAACAAATCGGTGGTGAGACGCGTAAACGAAACCACACCGAATACCGCAACGGCAATAACAACCATAAAAACTGTTATGGCCTTTTCTACAGAAAATGTAATGAGATTTTTCACAAAAACATCCTTTCATAATAACATCCGACCGAACGGTCGTTCGGATAAATTATAGCATAGATTGTTATTGTGTCTAGTGCTATACATCAAAAAGATTTGACCGATCAATTTAAAGACTCAAAAACAACCATTGCCTAAGAACGCCATGATGGCTTCCCATATTAACGTTTTAAGAAGAGGGTGATAAAAAAATAAGTGAAAGCGCTTGACATTTTTTTGAAAGCGTTATACAATACGCACAAATGGGAACGTTCCCAATATCGTTCCCATGTGGGGGAAGTGCAATGAAAAAGAAAGTGACGATCCTTGATCTTGAAAGAGCTTCGGGTGTTAGTAAGTCGACCATATCGCGTTATTTACAAGGTGATAAGGTTTCTTATGACAAACAAACACGTATTGAAGAAGCCATCTTTGAGCTCGGGTATGTCAGAAATAGCTTTGCACAACTCCTTAGAACCAATAAATCAAACTTGTTAGGCGTCTTAGTCCCTGATTTAGATAATCCGTTTTTTGTTACAATCGTGAAGCGACTTGAGCAACTTGCGCAACGTAGTGGTAAAACATTATTGATTAAAACGACACGCAGTAGTGCTGATACTGAACTAAAGGCAATCAATTTTATCCGGGGTTTTCTAGTCGATGCTTTGTTTTTGTGTCGAAGCGAGCTTGATGGTGATACTTTAAAGTCTTTAAACATTACTGAGCCTGTCATTTCCATCGATAGAAAGTTTGAACACGTGCATTCGGTTGTTTCTAACAACGTGAAAAATGGCTACATAATGGCCAAACACTTGTTTAGAAGTGTTGGTGGTAATGTCATGTTTTTCTCGCGATTCAAAGAAAATTTGTCTGTGCGTGAACGGATAGCTGGGTATGAACAATATTGTGAAGAAATCGGTGCTGATATTCATGATTATAAGTATGACAATACAGCAAGTATCGATTTTAATAGGTTGACAGACTATATAATTAACCATGACATTAAAGGTATTATTTCACGCAATGACAATGATGCTGTGAAGATTTTGTCGGTGGTAAACGATTTAGCTTATAAAGGAAAAATAGAGAAAGTGCGCGTGTGCGGTTTTGACAATATTCCTTTGTCTGAACAAATCGTGCCGAAGCTAACCACCATTGATCAAAAAATTGAGGCGCTTTGTGATACTGCCTATGATATATTGAATCAACCAAAAATGTGGGCTGAACCACGCGTGCATATCCAAGATGGTGAACTCATCATTCGTGAGAGTTCTAACGGAAGAGGTGCTGAAGCATGAAAGTCGCTGTGATTGGTAGTATTAACGTTGATCTCATGTATAAATTGGATAAGCACTTAAAAACTGGTGAAACTGCCTTTGGAAAAGACTACGCGGTTCAGCATGGTGGAAAAGGCGCCAATCAAGCGGTTATGGTTAAGGCTATGCATGACAATACCGTTTTTCTTGGTGCGCTTGGTCAGGATGCGTTTTCTGAAACTGCCTATGAAAACCTTAAAGCTAAAGGTCTTGATAAGGCTATTCTTACAAAATCTGAAAGTACAGGCCTTGCGGTCATTGAGGTTGTCAATGGAGATAATAGTATTGTTGTGTTTTCAGGCGCTAATATGGCGTTAACGAAAGAGGATGTGGATACATTCTTTAAAAACAATGACGACATTGGTGTTTTGGTGTTGCAATTAGAAATTCCTTTGAAGACCGTTGAGCACGCGGCAAAAAAGGCCCATGACAAAGGATGGGTTACGGTGTTGAATCCCGCACCAGGT
>PWME01000053.1 GCA_003559235.1 Mollicutes bacterium
TCAATCATTTTCCCAAACGATTCACGCATCGATTTAGACACTTTGGCATACCCATATCCTGGTACATCCACAACATAAAACGCATCATTCACCGCATAGAAATTGATCGTACGCGTTTTACCAGGTTTCGCACTGGTGCGCGCAATCGCCTTGCGGTTTAGAAGCGCATTGATAAAAGAACTTTTACCAACATTACTTCTGCCTAAAAAGACAAACTCTGGATACGCGGTTTTCGGATAATCTTCAGGGGATACCACTGTAATCGGTTGACTCACGGTATTAATCATAATCTGCCTCCTATAAAGAAGGCAATCTTTCGATTGCCTAACCTTTTAATGTGTGCGTAATAATATCATCTAGCGTGTCAACTTCAATAATGTCTAAGTGTTTCTTAACATCATCGGGAATATCGTCGATATCACGGCGGTTGTCTTTTGGGATGATGACCTTCTTAAGACCGCTTCTATGCGCCGCGATGGCTTTTTCTTTTAAGCCACCAATCGCAAGCACACGACCGCGCAAGTTAATCTCACCCGTCATGCCAACCGCATGGTCAACTTTCTTATGCGTTAACGCACTAATGAGTGCAATCGCAATCGTAACCCCAGCAGATGGTCCATCTTTTGGAATCGCCCCTTCAGGCACATGGATGTGGACATCCGATTCATCAAACAGTTTTTTATCAATGCGATACTTATCATGATTCGCGCGGATGTAAGAAAGCGCAGCTTGCGCTGATTCTTTCATAACATCGCCGAGTTGCCCCGTAAGTTGAAGTTTTCCTGAGCCTTTGTAAAAGGCAACCTCAACCGGCAAGGTGTCGCCACCAAACTGTGTATAAGCAAGACCCGTTGCCACACCAATTTGATCTTCTTTATCGGCTTCATGACTTGAATATTTTGCTTTCCCTAAGAAGTCTTTCAAGGCTTCAGGCTTCACGTCTACATGATCAACTTTATCGCCTAGAATGATTTTGATGGCTTTACGGATAATCGATCCAAATAACCGGTCAAGCTGACGCACACCCGCTTCACGCGTGTACTCACGAATCATTTTCATGACCGTATCATCATGAACGGTAAGCTTTTTAGGATCAAGTCCATGCGTATCAAGTTGTTTGCGCAATAAATGTTTTTTGGCGATATTGAACTTCTCAATTTCTGTATAACTAGACAATTCAATAATTTCCATCCGATCGCGCAGTGGGTCAGGAATATTGCCAAGATAATTCGCTGTAGATATAAAGAGTACTTGGCTCAAATCGTATTGATCTTCTAAGTAGTGATCATTAAAACGTTTGTTTTGTTCGGGGTCAAGCACTTCTAACATCGCCGCGCTTGGGTCCCCTTTATAATCACTGCCAAGTTTGTCAATCTCATCAAGTAAGAATAGTGGATTGATTACTTGTGCTTTTTTCATACCTTGTAAAATACGTCCTGGCAGTGCACCAAGATAGGTACGGCGGTGCCCACGAATCTCTGCTTCATCTTTAATACCACCGAGCGATTGCTTGACAAACTTACGGTTTAGCGCCCGCGCAATGGATTGTGCTAAGGATGTCTTTCCAACCCCTGGGGGGCCAACGAGACATAAAATCGTTTGTGGGTTTTTCCCTGTAAGCAACTTAACCGCAAGGTATTCCACAATACGTTCTTTCACTTTTTCTAAGCCGTAGTGGGTTTCTTCAAGCGCCGCTTCAGCCTTTTTAATGTCGTTTTCATCTTCGCTTTGTTCGTGCCAAGGCAAATCAATCAAGAAGTCTAAATAGGTGCGAATCACGCCAGATTCACCGCTTGCGGCTGGTAAGGTTTCATAGCGTGAAAGTTCATAAAGCGCCTTCTCTTCAATATGATCAGGCATTTTCTTCTCTTGAATTTGTTTACGGAGTTGTTCAATTTCTGATTCTTTTTTCACTTTGTCGCCAAGTTCTTCTTGAATGGCGCGCAATTTTTCACGCAAGTAATACTCGCGTTGATTTTCATCAATGTTTTTCTTAACAGTGCGATTAATTTTTTCTTCAATTTCACTCATGTGTCGCTCTTTTTCAATATCTTGCAACAAATAATTTAAGCGTTTAACAATGGATTCGGTTTCAATGTACTTAAACTTGTTGTTTTCAGATATTTTCAAGTTGCTTGCAAGGACATCTGTCAACTTATCGCTTGAAACGCCTTTTTGAATCGTTTCAACGCTTTGTTTTGGATTGTTTAAAATGTTTTGCGCGTTTTCCATCACTTGCTTTACAATCATACGAACCAACGCAACTTCTTCATCCACGTCATCTTGAATAGATGGACGGGTTTCAAAACGCGTCACAAAATACGGCTCACTTTGCTCAAACGAAAGGATTTCAGCACGAACAATTGGATCGAACTTCACCTTAAAGTTACCGTTTGGCAATTTAATTTTAATGCCGATTTTAGCGACAACACCATACGTTAATAAGTCGCTCTCTTTCGGACTTTCAACCATCGGATTTTTCTGAATCAAAAGGACCACATGGTTGTTGTGGTTACGTTCGGCTTCAAGCAAAGCAGTTTTCGATGCGGCGCGCCCGACTTCGGTACGCACGTCGGTATGCGGGAACGGTGCCAGACCACGAATCGCGATGCTGGGTAACGTGCCTTCGGTTCTTTTCGTAGATTCAAACATTGGGCTCACCTCTTTCATGCCTTTTCAGGCTACCTATACTATACCTTATTTGAAAGTTTTCTTCAATTATTTTACACACCAATAACGCGTTTATATCGGTAAGATGCAACATTTTCACATCTATGTTGCAAATCGTTTATTACGCTGCCAAAAACTGCACCAAAATTTCGTAAATACCGTCACCATCACTCGTGCTTTCACATACATAATTGGCTGCTGCTTTACAAGGCGCAGTCGCATTTGCCATCGCAAATCCTATATCGGCAGTCTTTAACATGTCCACATCATTATCATTGTCACCAAACGCAATCACATGGTTAATGGGATGAACAGATTGTTTAACTACTCTTTTTAAGGCATCGCCTTTTGTCGTATTCGGCGGTGTAATATCAAACAAACTGGTGTGACTTTTTGTGATGGTACAATCAGTTCTCTCATGATAGGTTTTGCGCATCGCTTCAAATACCATTTCATCATCAATAATGAGCAAAAACTTATACGCATCGATATGCTTTAATGTCAATGCATCATCAACGATTTTATAAGGAACCTTTGAATGCGGATATAACCGATTCCATTCCTCATAATACGCTGTACTTTTAATGTCATTAATATAAAAGCCTGTTTCAGTATGTAGTGTGTAGGCAAACTGATGCTTTTTCGCTAGTTGATAAAAATCTGTAATTACCTCAGCGTTTAACATCGTTGAATAATAAATCGTATTATCATGATGCGCTTTAATCAAAGCGCCATTGTTTACAATCATCGGTTGGGTTATGCCTAAATAATCCGCAAAAGGTTTTGAAAGTTCAAAGGCGCGCCCAGTCGCGATGGTTATCTGTGCCCCACGCTTTTTCAAAGCCTCAACAGCGTCTATAATTTTTTGATTAATCATTTTGTCGGATGAAAGCAATGTATTGTCTAAATCAAAAACAAATAGCGATTGGCTTAAATCGACACTGCTATAAAAAGCACTTCCGCCGGAAGTGCTTTTGTAATTATTCGGTTTCAAGATTTTCAACCAAGAAGTCGATGGTTTTCCGGAAAACGACTTCTTGCTTCACCGCTGCGTCATTTACTTGTTCTTTAATTTGCTCAACATCCATATTATATTGCTTAGAAAGCTCTTCAAACTTCGCATCGATTTCTGCTTGATCAGCGTCAATGCCTTCTTTTTCCGCAATCGCTTCGATTGTTAAATTGTAGCGGATTGATTTTTCAGCTTGTTCACGGGCATTTTTTTCAAACGTTTCTTTATCGGTACCCGTTAACTGTAAATACGTATCAAAGTCAATGCCGTATTGTTGGGCTTGACGTTTAACATTATCCATTTGACGATTCTTTTCTTGTTCAATCATCTCTTCAGGAATGTCAATGGTTGCGTTTTTCGCCGCTTCTTCTACTGCGAAGTCAATCGCTTTATTTTTGCTTGTCTCTTCTTTTTCTTGTACAAGCGTTTCTTTCGTGTCGGCCTTCAATTCATCAATGGTGCCAACGCCTTCTTTGTCAAGCTCTTTAACGAATTCATCGGTTAGTTCTGGCGTTTGCTTTACTTTAATTTCATGAAGTTTCGTCTTAAAGACCGCGTCTTTTCCTGCTAAATGTTCAGCTTGATATTCATTAGGAAACTGCACTTTAATCTCGCGTTCTTCACCAGGCTGCATACCAACCATTTGGTTTTCAAACCCAGGAATAAACTGATTTGAGCCGATAACCATTTCATGATTATCCGCTTTACCGCCTTCAAACGGTTCACCATCTACGAATCCTTCAAAGTCAAAGACAGCGGTATCGTTTTCTTCAAGTGCACCGTCTTCTTTTAAAACAAGTTCTGCATTTTGTCCGAGCAACGCATCAATTTTCGCATCGATTTCTTCATCCGTCACATCAATTGATTCATGCTCATATTCAAAGCCTTTGTATTCACCAAGTTCAACATCAGGTTTTACTGCGACCGTTGCTGTATAGGTGAACCCTTTGCCTTTTTCAAGCTTGCTTACATCGAGGTCAATTTTTGGTTGGGCAACCACTTCAAGTGATTCTTTTTC
Source organism: Mollicutes bacterium (assembly GCA_003559235.1). GTDB lineage: Bacteria > Bacillota_I > Bacilli_A > Izemoplasmatales > Izemoplasmataceae > PWME01. The sequence continues at coordinate 4,701 of PWME01000053.1, forward strand.
AATGACGTCGCTATACGTTTCTTGTAACACATAGTTCAACGCTTCTTCATAAAGACTTTGAACGCCTTTATGTTGTTCATAAACATGACGTGGTACTTTGCCTTTGCGGAAACCTTTAATATCGACGTCGTCTTTAATTTGATCATATGCATAATCGAGTCCCGCTTCAAACTGTTCAGCGGTCACGTCAATCTCGATTTTTACACGATTGTTGTCGAGCGTTTCTATTTTTGCCATGGGTGTTAATACCTCCTAGATTTAATCCTGTTTAATTATAACATAATGGCACTGTTTGTAAAGGTGAACACTAAAAACCCGTTGCTCAAGTGGCATCGGGTTTATCCATATATGTATGTAACATACCAATGAGTTCGCGCCGATGAATTGCTTCAGCGTGAATGTCGGCGCTTTGATAATTTTCAATCAAAGTGAGTGCATCTGTTAGTGAGTGCTTAATAAGCGTTAAATTGGCGGCTGCTTCTTCTTCAGTTAAGGCACGCTTGATTGGTGGTTCATCAGCTTCACAGTAAAAGAAAAGATTATCCCAAACCGAATCTGAAAAATATTCAACCACCCGAACCTTTTTAGTAACGGCTTTAACTCGGTACCCTGTTTCTTCTAATACTTCACGGCGCACCGCTTCATGTGCCGTTTCACCAACCTCAATTTGACCTCCAGGTAACGTATAAAGGTCACGCACCCCATTGTGCAGTAAAACGCACTTCGAATCAATCATTACCAAAGCCCGCGCACCATAATGTCTTGGCAACCCTTCACAGTCTTCTTTTGACAAACCATCTTCAAACAGTTCGATTGTTTCTACACTCATTTTTGCGTATCGATTAAAACTGGCATCACAATCGGTTTTCTACTGGTCTCTTTATATAGAAAGCGCCCAATATCTTCGCGAATCTTTTCTTTGAACTGACGCCAGTCGACATATTTATTTTTAAAGATATTTTCTGCAATCGCCTCAACACGCTCGCGCACCTCATCCATCAACGCTTCACTTTCTTTCATATAGACAAAGCCACGGGAAATAATTTCCGTGTCACCAAGCAACACTTTTCCTTTTGCATCAACATTCGCAATAATAAGCATTAAACCATCTTGAGACATAATTTCACGATCATGCAAAACGACTTCACTTAAATCACCTTCTAAAATGCCATCAATCAAGACATCTTTACTGCGAATGGAGTAAGTCTGTGCCTTCGCTTCTCCATTGACAAACTCTAACACTTGTCCATTCTCAAGCATATGAACATGGTGTGCATCATACCCAATTGAAAAGGCAATTTTCTTTAACGCAAACAAGTGACGGTGTTCGCCAATAACTGGAATAATATGCTTTGGTGAAAGAATATTAATAAGTAGTTTAATATCTTCACTGCTTGCATGCGCAGGTGGCAAAGCATTTTTATCAATTTTGAGGGGTTGAATGTTGTTGCGGTATAATACATCAAGCGTACGCGCCGCAATCTTTTCAGTCCCTGGGACCGGTGGCGTCATCATAATGACCGTATCATCTTCTTGTAAATGAATCAATCGGTCAATCTTACGCACCATACGCTGCAACATATAAAACGGTTCATGACGGTCACCCGTCACCAACACAACCGCATCTTCTAACGTATTTTTGTTATTATCATCAATGAACTTTAAGTTAATCAACTTGTCTTTAGGGATTTTTAAATAATCAAGATTAATCGCAATGTCAACCATGCGTTGCGCACGACGTCCAATTATCGCAATCTTTCGGTCGAATTTTAACGCCGTATCAATTACGCGTTGAATGCGGAAAATATCGGTAGAAAACGCAGAAACAACAATCCGCTTCTCCGCTTTAAAAAACGCTTGGTTCAATCCTAAATCAAGATTACTTCCCGTGTGCGAATGGCCTTGCCGTTCCGCCCCTAAACTTTCTGTTAACAACGCCAATACTTTTTTTCCCGCAATACTCGCTAAACGTTCAAAACTTGTTTTATAGGCTGCACTTACATTTTGATCAAACGTATAATCTGGACTGTAAACAATGACACCATCTAACGTTTCAACCACAATGCCTAGCGATTCAGGAATCGAATGGGTGGTTTGATAAAAGCTAATCGTCACATTGCCAAACGTCAAACGGTCCTTTTTTGATACCGTTTTAAGGGTGTGGGTGTTAATATCAATACTGTGTTCTTTTAAGGCATCTTCAAGCAACGCCAACGTAAAACGCGAAGCATAAACGGGTAGCTTCATTTGTTTTAAAAGCGCGGGTACTGCACCAATATGGTCCTCATGACCATGGCTTAGAAAAAGGCCTTTAATTCGATCTTTATTGTCGCGTAAATAGGTCGCATCAGGCAAAACGGCATCAACACCAAATAAATCGCGCGTTGGATATTTTAACCCTGCATCCAACACAAAGAGTTGGTTGTCGATATCAAGACAATACATATTTTTACCGTCTTCACCGAGACCCCCTAACGCAAAAAACTTAATTTTGGACATGTGTATCCTCCTCTTAGGGGTTATTCCGTTTCATTATATCATAGTTTTTTAAAACTGCACTTGTCGTTTCACCATACCGTACTTTATGGTACAATACACTCGGTGATAACCATGGTAAAATACCCAACCATAACCAAAACATTCGTAAAAGACAAAACCTCAAGCAAAAACCGAGGCATGGCGTTTGAAAAACTCATTGATGAGTCAAATGCCTTTTACCGTGCCCAAAACAAAGCGGTTATTCACAAAAAACCTGTGCCTGTACAAATTGTGAATGTTGATTACCCACGCCGCGAAATGGCCAAAATTACCGAAGCATACTACCAAACCCCATCAACCACAGACTATAATGGCATTTATAAGGGCAAGTACATTGATTTTGACGCAAAAGAATCATCCGTTGCCACCTCGTTTGCCTTAAAAAACATTCATCCCCACCAAATTGACCACCTAGCCTCTATCGCAAAACATGGTGGCATCGCCTTTATTTTAATTATGTTTAAAAAACAAGATACCGTTCACCTTTTACCCATCGAACCACTGCTTACCTTTGTAAAACGCGCAGAGAAAGGTAGAAAATCCATTACTTATGAAGAAGTCCTTACACACGGTATTCTCGTTGAACAAGGGTACCGCCCAAGCATTGATTACATTAAAGCCATCGATCAACTCATTGCCCGTTAATCGGGCTTTTTTTATACTACATTAAAAGAGGCCCGAAAGCCTCTTAGGTTGATAAATCAGGGCGTTACACAGTTACTGGTTTAAATTTCTGTTTAATTGTTCTTTCATGATAAGGAAAAATGGTAGTCCTACAAGCATGAGTAATACAATGGTTGGTATCATATATATTCCATTGTATACCAAGGAATACTCCCATACTGATTGTCCTTCAGGTGCAAACTCACCAAAGAGAACAACCCCTGAAGTAAAGTGAAACGCAAAACGGATTAACCCGCCTAAACCAAGCGCTGCAACGAATAAGAGTGTGCTTTTACGATTAATATGGAATAAAAGTCCCGCCAAAGCAACAAAGCCAAAGGCAAATAAATAATCTAAAAACAAACTAGCCCAATGATATAGTACGGGGGTTAAAAGCAAGTTTAAAACCCCAAAGACAGCCCCAGCCGCAACACCAGTTTTAATGCCCTGGCGATACGTAATAATGATGAGTGGTAACAAAGACAAACTTATACTACCACCCTGTGGTTGTCTTGGGAATACCCCAAAAATGAGTTCAATAACAAGTGCAAGTGATAAAAGCAACGCTATTTCAGTCATTTGTTGGGTCGATAAAGGATTTCTTTTCATGTGAACGCCTCCAATAAAAAAGTTTTGTCCACACATAGGACAAAACGCTATAGGTAGCATCATCCTACGCTGGCATTATCCAGATCAGGTAAGGTCTATTCTAGTTTCAAGAATACTCTCAGCCCGGTTCTCCGAGCTCCCCTGATTGTATCAACACGTGTATTATAACAAATTCCATCCAAATAGCAACGCATTTGATTATTTTTCGAAAACTTGAAATTCTAATAATAACCCTTCATAATCGTGCACGAAAAAATGGTAAATACCAAACGTTTCATTGAAGGTAGGTTTTTTTATATTAGTTTCTAGAGTTTCAGATAATGTTTTATGCATCGCATCAACTGCACCGCGAGAACTAAAAACAAACGTAATGCATGATGTCTCGCTTTTGCCTTTCGGATGATGTGTGCAAAACCCGATTTTGCCAAAACCATTCAAATCATAAATTAAACACTTGCCTTGATCTTTATATAATGATAAACCGAGCACCTTTTCATAAAACGCACGCACATTATCAAGATTATCAACTTTATAAAAATGCACAACATCAATCATATACTACATGTAAGATTTAAATTGTATTCACTTAGCAAACATTACAATCTAAATCTTTACTCCTTTCGCTCTAATTTTGGTATGTTTATGGGTGCGATGTCATAAATAATATTTAACTTAATGCCCTCATATTCATGTGATATCGTGTTTCTTAATCCAATAATGCTTGGTTAATAGATAATGTGATAATTTCGCTTTGTTTCACGTGAACGTTTTTTTGCTGTTTCGTCTTACAACTTATTATAAATCGTGAGAACCATTTCATCAAGGCATTAAAAAACACCCGATGGGTGTAAATATATAAGATGGTGCCGCTAGCTGGACTCGAACCAGCAACCTCTTCCTTACCATGGAATTGCTCTACCTGTTGGAGCTATAGCGGCTTGCGCGGGGCAATCCTGAAATATTTTACCACAATTCCCCGCAGATGCAAATCTTTTTTTGCTTTATACAATATTTACATAAATCATGGCATTTTCAACTTTTACACGGTACGTAAATGCTTTGGATGTTGGCATTTTAATAAACATGACACGCGCTTTTTCAACAACCTCACCGGTCTTCACGTTAATCTTTGCGTTATGCTTCGGACACGTAACAATGCCTTCCTCGTCTATTGTCCCTTCATAAAGTGATGCGCGCATGTGCGGGCACCGATCATTCATAGCGTACACTTTGTCCTCTAAATAGACAAGTAAAACCCGTGTTCCACCAAGTTCAAAACGCATCTTTTGCTTTTCTTTTAAGGTTTCTAACTTCGTTGCTTTAAAAAATGGCATACTTAGCCTCCTAGTGCTTGTTAATCTCATTATATCAAGTTTTTGATGGTTTGAAACGTTTTTTTATAATTCGAAAGCGGTTGCAAATCCCACGCTTTTTGATAAACTGTTTATACCTTCTGCGGTTTTAAAGATGAAAGGAGCTGACATAATGTTTACATTACACTACAACGGCACATCAAAAACGTTTGATAAAAAAGTTGTGCTAAAAGATCTGATTGAAGACAAAGACAAAGATTATTTCATTGCCCGTGTCAACAACCGCTTACGCGAGCTTCATTACACCATTGATTACGACGCTAACGTTGAATTTCTAGATACGACAAGCGCTGAAGCCATTTACGCGTATGAAGCAGGCTTACGCTTTTTGATATCGATGGCGTTTTATAATCTTTATCCCAATTATCAATTCAAATTCAATTACAGCATTTCACGCTCTATTTTTTGCCATATTTTTGATGTTGAAGACACAGGGCGTCTTCAAACCGTTATTGAAAAACTTGAAGAAGAAATGCATCGCCTAGTATCACTTGATCTTTCCATACATCGCAAAGAGATGTCTAATGAAGACGCCGTTCGCTTTTACAAAAAGCACGGTTATGAAGACAAAATTGATATTATAAAGTACCGCCCAGAAGACACAGCCCACTTTTATGAATGCGATGGGTATTTGAACTATATGTACAGTCTAATGCCGCCTTCAACGGGGTATTTAAAATGGTTTGATTTAAAAGTGTATTCACCCGGATTTTTAGTGCGTTACCCACGCGCTGAAACAGGCGGGGAGATTCCACCCTTTGAGGACGCACCCATTTATGGGCGGACCTTACGCGATGCCAATCGTTGGGCAGAACGCATCGACGCCAACTCTATTGCCAAAATGAACGTGCATGCTGAAAGCGAGTCTATGGTTGAATTTGTGCATGTGTGCGAATCAAAACATAACCAAATGCTTGCCGAGATCGGGAAGCGCGTAAGCAGTGATGCAGAAGACATTCGGCTCATCGCCATCGCGGGGCCTTCTTCAAGTGGAAAAACAACTTTTTCAACCCGCTTGCGCATTGAACTAATGACTTTAGGGCTAAAACCCGTTATGATTTCACTGGATGACTACTATTTAGACCGCGATGCCATACAGCCTGATGAATTTGGCAAAGTGGACTTAGAACATATCAATACCTTAGACATCGAACTCTTTAATCAAAACATGGTTGATTTAATTGATGGAAAAACTGTCGCCATACCGCATTTTGACTTTATGACGAAAAAACGCAATGGATACCGCAATGTTCAAATTGACGGAAAAAATCCCATTATCATTGAAGGCATTCACGCCCTCAATGAAACATTAACCGCACTCATTCCAAAGCACCAAAAATTCAAAATCTTTATTAGCCCACAATTGCAAATTAACATCGATTATCACAATCCAATTAGCATTACCAACGTCCGTCTTTTAAGACGCATTGTCCGTGATCGCAAATTCCGTAATGCACCAGCCTCAAAAACCATCTCTATGTGGCCAAGTGTTCGTCGCGGTGAATTCCGTTGGATCTATCCACACCAAGAAGATGCTGATTATATCTTTAATAGTGGCTTAGCCTATGAACTGTGTGTAATGAAAAAATATGCCTTAGACACCTTAATGGAAATACCAAGAGATTCTGAACACTTCATCACCGCCAACCGCTTAATCAAATTCTTAAAATACTTTAGCGACATCGATGATTATGTCGTCCCATGTAACTCATTATTAAGAGAATTTATTGGTGGGTCATGCTTTGATGTTTAAACGGCTTTCGAGCCGTTTTTTATATAGACCCATTCAAGTTCGCTTGAATCGGCTTCACTAAAATAGTGTTCATTTGCGACAATACGTTGAAATGCCTTCACGCTTTTAGCTTGTTTGCGGGCTGCTTCACGCAAAAACATGCCGCGCGTAGGTTTGGCATGAACGCCCGGTGTAGTTTTCAAGGTTTCTCCCTTTTTCGTCATAAAGCGAATCGTTATCAAGTTTTTTTTAGGCAAGATATCCGCGTATTCCTTAGACGCTAAGTTGATGA
>PWME01000097.1 GCA_003559235.1 Mollicutes bacterium
ATGGTGCAGCGCCCACTGGCGTATGCCATTATCGATGAGGTCGACTCAATCTTAGTTGATGAAGCCAGAACCCCACTTATTATTTCAGGGGGTGCCAAACAAACCGCAAATTTATATTTGCAAGCCCAAGCGTTTGCGCGCACCCTTGAAGTGGATGATTATGACATTGATATTAAATCAAAAAGCATCTCGTTAACGCCTGAAGGGATTGCCAAAGCAGAACGCTATTTTTCTTTGGATAACTTGTACGATATTGAGCATGTTGGGCTACTTCATCACATAAATAATGCCGTCAAGGCGAATTTCACCATGGAAAAAGACGTCGATTATGTCGTCCAAGACAATCAAGTTATTATCGTCGATCAGTTTACTGGGCGTTTGATGCACGGTAGACAGTTTAGTGAAGGGTTGCATCAAGCCTTAGAGGCAAAAGAAGGCGTAGAGATTAAAAAAGAAACGTCGACGCTTGCGACCATTACTTTCCAAAACTTTTTCCGTATGTATGATAAACTCGCAGGGATGACAGGGACTGCCAAAACGGAAGAAGAAGAGTTTCAAAATATTTACAATATGCTCGTTATTGAAATTCCAACCAATGAACCAGTGATTAGAATTGATGATAACGATTTGATTTATGCGACCATGAAAGCAAAGTATCGTGCGCTCGCTGAAGAAATTAAAGGACGCTATGAAAAGGGACAACCTGTCTTAGTCGGAACGATTTCGATTGATAGCAGTGAACGACTCAGTAAGTTATTAAAGCGCGCGGGTGTGCCGCATGATGTCTTGAATGCAAAACAACATGAACGTGAGGCTTCGATTGTTGAAAACGCTGGTAAGAGAGGATCGATTACGATTGCGACCAACATGGCGGGTCGAGGAACGGACATTAAGCTTGGCGAAGGCGTTGTAGAGCGTGGCGGCTTAGCGGTTATCGGTACCGAACGTCATGAATCAAGACGGATTGACAATCAGTTGCGTGGTCGAAGTGGTCGTCAAGGGGACCCTGGGTATTCCCGCTTCTTTGTGAGTGCTGAAGATGATTTGATGAAACGCTTTGGTAGCGAACGATTCCGCAGTATGATTTCTAAGTTAATTGGCGGAAAAGACGGTGTTGGTGAAAAACCGATTGAGTATGGCATGATGAGTAAGCAAATCGAACGGGCCCAACGGATGATTGAAGGAAACAACTACGACCGTAGAAAAACGGTTTTACAATACGATGATGTGTTGCGTAAACAACGTGAAGTAATTTATGCACAACGCCGCGAAGTCTTAATGAATGAAAGCATACGCGATAGCACAGAATCGATTGTATTTAACCATATTGCACGGGTGGTTGATCAACACATTGACCATGAGAAAAAACAACCAGAAGTCAATAAGAAGACTCTTTTTGAAGCCATTGATGGCAAACTGTTCAAACCGGGGGATATTGAAAGAGAAAAGTTAGCGAAAGACCCCGATAAAACACGACAATATATTGAATCGCGCGTACGCCGCGATCTTGATAAAAAGCTTGAAACCTTTGGCAATGAAAAATACAACGAGTTTTTAAAGGCTGTTGTCTTGCGCGTTGTCGATACGTATTGGGTCCAACATATCGACCAAATGAGTGAACTAAGACAATCGATTGGGTTGCGTTCTTACGCCCAACAAAATCCTTTGCGTGAATACCAAGAAACCGGGTTTCAAATGTTTGAAGATATGATTGTATCGATTGAAGCCGATGTTACACGCTACTTATTAAGAGCCGTCGTAAGAGACAACTTACAACGGGTTCAAGTGGCGAAACCAACGGCGACGTATTCAGGCAAAGAAGAACAAGAAAAACGTAAACCGCGCCAATCGAAAAAGGTTGGCCGTAACGAGCCGTGCCCATGTGGTTCTGGCAAAAAATACAAACACTGTCACGGTAGATAATAGCGTGTTCAGTTGAGGTGTGATATTTTATGGAACTGCATGAATTAAAAACCTTCATTGAATCAATTGAAAGCACGCTCAATGAACTTGCGGCGTCACTCGATATCGAACAAGTGAAGAAAACCATTGAATCGTTAGAATCAAAAACATACGAACAAGGCTTTTGGGATGATCATGAAGCCGCAAATAAAGTCATTATTGAGCTCAAAAGACACAAACAAACCTTAAATCGTTATGAAACCATTGTAGAACAATTAGAAGACCTAAAAGTAAATGTTGAGTTGATAGAACTTGGTGAAGGTGCGATTGATCTTGATGCCTCGGTAAAAGCGATTGAATCAGCGTTAGAGGCGTTTGAAACGACAGTGTATTTGTCTGAACCTTATGATCATTTGCATGCGATTGTAGAAATCCATCCTGGCGCAGGAGGCACAGAATCACAAGACTGGGCCCTCATGCTTTATCGTATGATTACAAGATACGCGGAGCGACAAAACTACACCGTGGATTTAAACGATTACCAAGAAGCGAGTGAAGCGGGGGTTAAAAGTGTGACAATGACCCTTGCAGGGGATTACGCGTTTGGGCATTTAAAAGCTGAAGCGGGGGTGCATCGTTTGGTAAGAATATCGCCTTTTGATGCATCTGGTAGACGGCATACAAGCTTTGCGAGTGTCAATGTTATCCCACAAATCGATGATACCATCGAGGTTGAGATTGATGATAATGATTTAAAAATTGATACGTACCGTTCTAGTGGTGCAGGGGGTCAAAGTGTCAATACGACAGATTCTGCGGTAAGAATTACGCATATGCCCACCAAACTAACGGTAACGTGTCAAAACGAGCGTTCGCAACTTCAAAACCGTCAAAAAGCCTTACAAATACTAAAGGGAAAACTGTATCAACGCAAGCTTGAAGAACAAAAAGAAGCGATTGAATCATTGCGCAATGTGAATCAAAGCAACGCCTTTGGATCACAAATCCGTTCGTATGTTATGCATCCTTATAACATGGTCAAAGACCACCGGACGGATGAAGAAACTGGCAATGTACAAAAGGTGTTGGATGGAGATTTGGATAAATTTATTCGCGCGTATTTAAAGACGCAAGCGTCTCGTGAGACAACCTCATGAGTCGTGCCTTAAAGCCGATTGGGCGCGCGCATCGTTATGGTATGATGACGGTGGGCGTCGCGATTATGGTCGCCGGATTTTATTACTTCATTGCCCCCTTTAATCTTGTGATCGGCGGCGTAAGCGGCGCCGGTCTTTTGTTTGGTGAGCTTTTGGGCATTCCTGTATCATTTTTTGTGGCGTTACTCAATGGGATTTTATTGTTGCTCGGTTGGGTATTTTTAGGGTTTAAGTCGTTTAAGCGTAGCCTGTATGGGTCCATTATTTTTCCATTTATTTTGTTTTTGTTAGAGACGTTTTCACCCCGTTTTGATTTACCGGATGATTATTTATTGGCGGTTGCCTTCGGTGGCTTTTTGATGGGCTTTGGCTTTGGTGTTGTCATTAAATATGGTGGCACGAGTGGTGGGACTGATATTCCGATTAAAATATTGCATAAACGTTTGAACTTACCGCTTAGTGCATCGATTTATTTTGTGGATGGCATTATTATTTTGGCTGGTGTTATCGCCTTTTATCCAACCAATGGTATTAGTGGTGGGTTGTATGCGATTTTAACGGTTGTGGTCGCTGGTAAGGTGGCCGATATGGTTGTACTTGGTGCGAACCGCTTGACCAATGTACAAATCATTACTGACCAACCCGAAACCATTAAACAGCTTGTTTATGAAAAGGTTTCGCGCGGTGTCACCCTTGTGTCGATTGAAGGGGGATATACTGGTAAGCAAAAGACGATGCTTATTACGGTGATTACGAAAGATGAATACCATGTGCTGCGCGATATTATTGCACGTGAAGATCCCCATGCGTTTGTCTTTACCAATCCTGCGGGTGAAATCCGAGGGGATTTCAGTAACCGCTTTGAGGAGGAAGGGTAATGGAAACCAAAAAACCTTCTGTTATAAAAACGACTATTTCGGCTATTTTTGTCATCGTCGCATTTGTGGTGGTATTTGTGGTGGGGTTGTTTATGCAGCCACCCCGTGGTGATGAAGCGAGCGCTTTTCAAGAAGTGTTGCGTGAACTCAATAGTAATCATTACCAAAATCCTTCTTATGAAACCCTTTATGAAGGAGCCATTCAAGGGGCGATTCGCAGTTTAGAAGACCCTTACACACGGTATTTTGATGCAGAAGCGTATGCGCGTTATCGGGAAGGGTTTCGTGAATCGTTTGTCGGGGTTGGCATTACGGTTGAAAACTATTATGAAAATGTGCAAGTCGTTACCGTTTGGCCAGACTCACCCGCTGAAAAAGCGGGGTTGGCGGCCGGTGATATTATTACGCATGTCGATGGTGAAGATTATCGCAATCGTTCGTATGATGAAACCACCGCTGCATTGGTTGGTGAGATTGATACCGAAGTAGAAATAGGATTTCAACGTATTGAAGGTGGTGACATTATTTATGTGACCATGGTAAGAACGCGGGTTTCAAGGCCTAGTGTTGAAGGGGATACGTTTATGTTTGAGGATACTCAGTATGGCTACGTCCGTATTCATGTCTTTGGGGATGCAACCACAGGCGGGGTTCAATCCTTGCTTTTAGAACTTGAAGATGAAGGGATTGATGGTCTCATCATTGATTTGCGGGATAATGGTGGTGGGAATTTATCAACCCTTGTTGGGTTGTTGGATATCTTTTTATCGAACGAAGCGTCTTCGAAGCCATTTTTTACGCTTGAATACTACCAAGACGGGCACATTCAAACCGACGTTTATGCGGGCAATACACCCGATACAAAAACGTACCCGATTACGGTGTTAATTAACGAACGCAGCGCGTCGGCTTCTGAAGTGTTTGCGGCTGCAATGCATGAAATCGGTGGGCATGATTTGGTGGGCATGCCAACGTTTGGAAAAGGGACATTGCAAAGGGCATTGCCGATGCAAAGCATTGCGGGTAATCGTTTGAATGTATCGATTGGGCAGTGGTTCACCCCAAGTGGGGAGAATGTTGCAAAGACGGGTGTTATACCGACGGTATCTTCCAAACAAAACCCCCTTATGCAAATAATGCCACTCACAGTATCTGCTGAAAGTGCGTACCGTTTGGATGAGGTTGATGAGACAATTGCGCGTGCTCAAGCAATTTTGCATGCGCTTGAATATGATGTGCGCACCGATGGGTATTTTGATGGTGATACCCAAGCAGCTATTGAAGCGTTTCAAGACATGCACGATCTTAATGAAAGTGGTGAGCTTGATGCTTTCACCGCACAAGCCTTATCAGAATCTTTTAGGGCTTTGCAAGCAGACTTTGCCAATGATTGGCAGTTTCAGCAAGCCGCGCAAATGTTGCGGAGTGATGATGAATGAAGGTGCTTGATCTTAAGGCAAAAACGCGCGATGTTTATGCTTTAACACTAGAAGACCACGATCAAACTATCACTGTAGAACTGCATCAAGATACCGTTGTGAAGCATCGTTTATTTACAGTAAAAACCATTGATGCAAAGCAATTAAAAATGATTAAAGATGATGATGCGTTTCATCGCGCGTATGTTACGGCGATAAAAAAACTTGCGCAACGCAACTTAACCCCACGCAAATTAAAGCAAGCGTTGCGCCGTGCGAACGTTGATGAAAAACACTTTGAAGCCATCATCGATAAACTTACCGAAAACCGCTATTTAGATGAACAAAAGCAGTTAGCTATGTTTGTAGAAGACTTTTTGACATTTGAGTTGCGCGGCAAAGACGCGCTTAAGCATGCGCTTCACCATGAAGGCTTTGATCAAACGGCGATTGAAAAAGCTTTATGCAAAATGGATGATGCTAAAGAACGCGCCATATGTGAAACGTTTTTAGAAAAAAAGGCTGCCACACTAAAAGCTTCCGATGCACTCATCAACCGTAAACGCAAACTGTATGCGGCCTGCTTACAAAAAGGGTTCACGCGAGAAACCATTGATAAAACGCTTGAAGCGTTTATGGCCCATTACGCCAATCAACATGATGAAGAAAAAGCCCTTGATGAAGCAATTGAACGCAATAAAAGGCGCTACAATCTTAAAGATCGCAAAGAGCATCGACGTTTGCTTGAAAAACTGATGCGTGAAGGCTTTGCCTATGATGCGATTAAACGAAAGCTTTAACTAGGATTTTGTTTATTATCTCAGTTGCATTTCCACGCGTTTCTTCGTATTATGATTGATGTAACCATTTGGTATTATAGGAGGGCATGATGAAATACGATAATGATTTTTATGTAACGGCTGCGAAAGTCGGTAAACAAGCGCCGCGTTTTGAAATGGATGCGGTATTGCCTGAAGGCGATGGATTGAATCGCTTTGGCAAAGTTAATCTCGATCAACTCTTAAATGATGGTAAGTGGGTTGTGCTTTACTTTTATCCGCTTGATTTTACGTTTGTATGCCCAACAGAAATTCAGCGTTTTGAAGCGCTAAACAATAAGTTTGAAGAAAAAGGTGCCGTTTTAATCGCGACATCGACAGATTCTGTGCATGCGCATCTTGCTTGGCAAGATTCAAAGCTATTAGGACGCTTAAGCCATATCCATGCTTCAGACGCATCCCATGCGGTAAGTGAAGCGTATGGGGTGCTTGATGAAGATCAAGGCGTTGCATGGCGCGGTACGTTCATCATCGCGCCCAACGGTGTCTTAAAATCTGCCCATGTGAACCATGGTGAGGGTGGTCGCAACGTTGATGAAGTGTTGCGCACCCTTGATGTATTTCAACATGAATTATCAGGAAGACTGGTGCCTTGTGGGTGGAAACCAGGCGAACAATTCATTACGCCTGAAGAAGAATAAGCGCGCTTTGCCGACACATAAACGTGTCGGCTTTTTTTATGCCTTATGTTTTTAAGTTTAATACGCTTTCATATATTGAAAAAGCTGCATGCATAAGTTATAATACAACTGTTTAAGTTGAATAATAGAAAAGAGGGGTGCCATGAACGAAATCTACTATGAGTGGCTCCAGCATCCATCCCTTGATGAAACGCTCAAAGAAGAGCTCAAAGCGATGGATGAAAACGCAATTGAAGAAGCGTTTTACCAACCCATCGCATTCGGCACTGGTGGTATACGCGGTATTGTCGGCGCCGGGTCAAACCGGATGAACGTCCATACTGTAGCCAGTGCCGCTAAAGCGTTTGCGGATGCATTGCCGTTTTTTGCGAAAGATTATAAAGCGCGTGGTGTTGTCATTGCCTACGATACGCGACATAAAAGTCAAACATTTGCAGAAACGTGCGCAAAAGTACTTGGCGCAAACAATATAAAAACCATGATGTTTGAAAATGTCAGGCCAACACCGATTTTGAGCTTTGCGGTTCGACATTGCAATGCGGCCGGTGGGATTATGGTGACGGCATCGCACAATCCCAAAGAATATAACGGCGTAAAAATGTATGACGATCAAGGCGTGCAATTAACAAGTGAGAAAGTTTCACGCGTTGCACGCAATATGGATGGCATTCACGATATGTTGGCCATTGACATGATGCCCTTAGAAACAATGCAAACAAGTGGTTTATACAGCGCGCTGTCCCGTGATGTTGATAATGCGTACCTAAAGAGGGTTGCGGGGGTTCAGTTTGAAGGCAAGCGCAAGCGCGATATCAAGGTTGTGTTTACCCCAATGCACGGCGCAAGTCGTGAAATCGCGTTAAGGGCCTTGCTTGAAAATGGGTATCACGTCATCCCCGTTGATGAACAAATGGTTGCCGATCCAAACTTCTCCACAACCGCTTCGCCAAATCCAGAAGAAGCGTCTGCGTATACCCTTGCACTCGATTACGCACGGCGCGAAGCAGCTGATTTGGTTATTGCGACTGACCCAGATGGTGATCGCATTGGTGTTGCGGTGAAAACGGCATCCGATTATACGATTTTAAATGGCAATCAGCTTGGGGCTTTATTCATTGATTATGTTTGTAAAAATCGTATCAGCCAACAGACAATGCCAGAAAAACCCGTTTTGATTGATACCATTGTGAGTGGTCCACTAGCGCGCAAAATTGCGGAAGATTATGGGGTAAGAACCGAGTCAACCTTAACAGGATTTCGCTACATTGGCGAACGCATGACGGCTTTAGAAAAGCGCGATGAAACGTTTGTGATGGCGTATGAGGAAAGCCATGGGTTTGTGATTGATGATGTGGTCCGCGATAAAGATGGCATGCAAGCGATGATGTTGGTTGCTGAACTTGCCGACGTATGCAAGCGAGAAGGCATGACGCTTGTCAATCAGTTGCATCAGTTGTATGAAAAATATGGTGCTGTTCAAACATCACAAATGAGTATAGAACGTCAAGGCAAGCGTGGGAAGAAGACGATTGAACATATTATGGATACCTTTCGCAGTCAAAAAGGTGAGACGTTTTTTCAAGAACCCATCATTGCCGTTGAAGACTATTTGGCAAGAAAAGTTTTCCATAATGGCAAAACCTCCGCGTTGCACTTACCTGTTGCCAATGTACTAAAGTTTATTTTCAACAATGGGTGGTGTGTGCTAAGACCAAGCGGTACCGAACCAAAACTGAAAGTGTACTTTGCGGCATCAGCTGATTCCTTAACAGCCGCTGAAACCATTATTACGGCAATGCATTCGTCATTGTCTGAACACATAGAGCAGATTGAAAATACCATGGACAAGGAAGTGAGCACATGATTAGTAAAGCAAAGCGCGTCAGTGATTATAAGCAGTTGACTAAGCAATTGCCTTCTGTGCGTTATGTTGATCCTGAATTCGTGTACTTAACACTCATGAATAACCGTTGCACGGATTATACACTTGAAGTAGAAGAAGGCGACAGTGTAAAAGTTGGGGAAATTCTTGGAGAAAAATGCGGTAGCTTTTTTGAGACACCTGTTTATTCAACGGTCAGTGGTACGGTTGAAGGCGTTGTTAAAAAGCTTGATCAAAATGGCTTAGAAGTAGATTGCTTAAAAATCCGCAATAATTTCAAAGATGAAACCCATGAAAGCATTACCGATCGCCCCGATGCGTTTATTAAGGCGATGTCGAAAGAAGACATTGTTGATATCGTGAAAGAAAAGGCATTGGTTGGGCTTGGTGGTGCAGCGTTCCCATCTTATATTAAATTGAATACCGATGAAGCCATTCACACAGTGGTGATTAATGCGGTTGAATGTGAACCGTATTTGAGCAGTGATTACCGTTTGATTATGGATCAACCCGAACAAATCTTTAAAGGGCTTATCTACATCATGCAAACTGTTTCAGCACCTAAGGGTGTTATCGCGGTAAAGAAAACGAAAAAAGCGTTGATTGAAGTGTTAGAACGTGAATGCGAACGGTATAAAGATTATGACATCAAAATCGCAAAGGTAAAAGACTACTATCCGCAAGGATGGGAAAATGCGACCTTTAAAGAAGCCGTTGGTATAAAAGTGCCCGTTGGGGAACTTCCCATGAAATATGGATTGCTCGGGTTTAACGTTTCAACATGCGCAAGTATATATGAAGCCATTAAGCATAACATGCCGATTACAAAACGGTATTTGACCATTAATGGGGATGCGGTTAACTTCCCCCAAGATATCCGGGTTCGTGTTGGAACGTCAATCCGAGAACTCATTAAATTATGCGATGGTTATAAAGAAGATATCAATAAACTCGAAGTCATCATCGGTGGTCCGATGATGGGAGTTGCCTTACCAAGTGACGATGCGATTGTGACTGAAACGACAACGAGTGTCCTGATTTTAAAGAGCACAGAATATAAAGAAGAACCATGTGTGCGGTGTGGATCCTGTGTTTACAGTTGCCCCGTCGACATTACACCAGTATCCATTATGAACGCCGTTAAGCGTAACGATAAAAAATCGGTTGAACTGCTTGAGGCGAATAAATGCATAGAATGTGGATTGTGCGCGTATGTGTGCACAAGCAAGATTCACGTCACAGACTACGTACGGAAAGGAAAGAACTTAATCGGGTGATATGATGGAAATTGTACAAAAGAGTAGTCCTCATTTAAGAAGACCGAATGCGCGCGTCATAAGAATGATGCGAGATGTAGCGATTGCACTGATGCCTTTGGTTGTGTTTGCGATTTATTCACACGGCTTAAGCGCGTTATGGATATTGCTTGCGGCCGTTGGGTCAATGGTTGTAACAGAGTATGTGTATTATGTTATTCAAGACAAAATAAACGACGGAAAGTTTCAATTGAATAACCCGAGTTTCTCACTGTATAACTATTCAGTTATTGTGAGTGGACTTATTTACGGGCTTATCTTACCAGACAAAATACCGATTCAGGTTGTCATCATCGGTGGGGTTGTTGGGGTATTGCTTGCGAAATTAATCTTTGGTGGGCTCGGCCAAAACATCTTCAATATTGCCGGGTTTGCAAGAATCTTTGCCGCGCTTAGTTTTGGGGCAATGTTAGGGTATTCAAACCACGTTGATGCCGATGCTGGGGCAACGGTACTTGGTGTTTTGGCGCAAAATCCGTTTAGCGATGGCGTGTTAGAAAACTATAGTTTATGGACGATGTTTTCTGGTCTTGGTATGCCAGGTTCTATTGGTGAAACCAGTGCCTTATTAATCCTCGTTGGTGGACTTTACATGTTTTTACGAAAGTCATTTGACGTCTATGTGCCGCTAGTCGTGATGGGAACCGTTGCAGTACTGAGCGCGGCGGTTATGCTTGCGACTGATGGTGTTGGTTGGTGGTTTGTGGGTACACAACTCTTTAGCGGTGGATTGATGTTTGGGGCGGTTTATATGGCAACCGATCCAATCACAATTCCAGTAACCCGTCCTGGGCGTATCTATTTTGCCTTTGGTGTTGGGCTTTTAACCTTCGTGATTCGTCTTTTTGGAACGTATCCTGAAGGGGTTGTGTTTGCGATTGTTATTATGAACATGTTTGTGCCCGCCATTGATTATGCAAAATGGTCGAAAAATACATTTTCGCTGAAAAGCGGATTAATCTTTGGTGCCGTGGCAGTGATTTCTGTCATCGGCGTCGTGGTAGGTGCTTCTTATGTTGGATAAATTATTAAAAGCGTTGGTACTATTAATTATTGGGACAGCGAGTGGGCTTCTCATTTGGGGAACCAATGCCCTTACTGAAGAGCGGATTGAGTTAAACCGTGAACGCGCACGCTTATCGGTGTTCATCGATATGTTTGACATCCAAGATGATTGGTACACCGATTTAGATGAATTGCGCGCTTTGCTTGAAACCGAACCGGTTGAACACAGTTCGGTGATTGAAAAAACGACGGTTTATGATAATCAAGGCAACATTATTGGATATGCCCTTAGGGGAACCGACAACAATGCGTTTGGGTATGTTGATACGATTGTTGGGGTGACACCCGATGGGGAGATTATTGATGTTGTCATTGCAGACCACAATAATACTGAAACGTATGTTAGGCCATTAATTGATAATTATTTGGTTAACTTTAAAGGTCAGATGCTTTCGTCCGTAGAATTTGATGCAAGCACTGGGGCTACGGCAACGTATAACAGCGTCCGTAAAGTGGTTGAAGATTCAGTGTTGCTCATTGAAGGTGACCCAGTATTGTCAGCTTATCAAAGTTTAATCAGTGGAGTAGAGCGCTATGAAACAACCTTTACCTTTACCCACGGTAGCGTGAAAGAAGAAGTTGCATTGTATGGTGAAGATGATGCATTGCTTGCTTATGCGTATCTTGCGGATGTGTCCGTTAATGATAAGAGCGCTACAGTGGCGGTTGGGGTTGAAGATGGTGATGTATTCTTAGGTATTGAAGTGATTACTGAAGACGCCCCTGATGCATTAAACGAACTGCTTGAAGCGTATGCCGATGCAATTGGTGCTTCAATTGATGATGTTGATGTCTCAGTCGATG
>PWME01000041.1 GCA_003559235.1 Mollicutes bacterium
CTCACTAAAAAAGAGCGCATCAAAGAGGCCAAAGAGCGTATCAAAGAGCTTGAGAAAATGCAAAAAGACCTTGCCCAGCAGCAAGCCGACTACGAAAGAGAGGAGTATGCCATTGCCGAATTTGAGAAAGCCAAAGTACAGAGCATTGAGAAGCAGGTTAATGGCCTATTCAGCCTTGTGGAATGGACACTGTTTGAAACACAGATCAACGGACAGGAGGTTCCCACCTGCAAGGCAACCTACAAAGGGGTACCATATTCCGACCTGAACACGGCCATGAAGATTAATGCCGGTATTGATATTATCAACGCCATATCAAAAGATACCGGTGTGTCGGCACCTATATTCATCGACCACGCAGAGAGCGTTACAAAACTCGAAAACACCGATAGCCAGCTTATCAGGCTTATCGTATCAGAAGAACACAAAGTATTAACCATAAACTAAAAAACGATGGAAAAAGCACTTAAACCAGTTGAGAAACTTAAATCAATTATGAAGGCTCCTTCTGTTGAGGAGCAGTTTAGAACTGTCTTAAAAGACAACACAGAGGCGTTTGTGGCAGGCATTATTGACCTGTACAATACCGATGACAAGCTCCAGGAGTGCAACCCCAAGGAGGTTGTCATGGAGGCCCTCAAGGGGGCTGTATTGAAGCTCCCCATCAACAAAGGCCTGGGGTTTGCATACATCGTCCCCTACAAAGGAAGACCTCAATTTCAGGTGGGCTACAAAGGTTACGTACAGCTTGCCATGCGCACAGGGCAGTACCGCATTCTTAACACGGATGAAGTCTACGAGGGAGAGCTTAAAAGTATAAACAAGCTAACCGGCGAAATATCCTTTGAGGGCGAAAAGAAGTCTGACACCGTTGTTGGGTACTTTGCCCACATGGAGCTTATCAATGGCTTTTCCAAGACCCTCTTTATGACCAAAGAGAATGTCCAAAAGCATACGAAGAAATACTCTAAGTCATATTCATACGCAAACAGCCCCTGGCAGACAGAGTTTGACGCGATGGCGAAAAAGACCGTTCTAAGAAATCTTCTTTCACATTACGGGTATTTGAGTGTAGAGATGATTGGGGCCATTGACAAAGACAGCGATGAAGTCCGGGAGCAGCGTGATGAGATGCTGGAAAAGGTAAGAGCCAAGAAAACCCTTGACTTTGAAGATGCCCAGTATGAAGAAGTGAAGGAGGAAAAACCTGTAGCAGAGAAGCCCGAAGTGAAGGAGGAGAAAGAACATGAACCCGAGTGGTAATGAGGTTAGTTACACTTGATACAGGCAGCAAAGCCAATGGTTATATACTAACCAATGGTAGTGAGGCACTCATCATTGAGGCCGGTGTGAAAGCTATTGAGGCAAAAAAAGCCCTTGGCTTTCGCACCTCCATAATACAAGGGTGTATTATCTCACACTCCCACGCAGATCACTCAAGGTATGGAGTGGATTACGCCCGTGCCGGAATAGATGTATTTGCTCCGGTAGATGTGTTTAAAATACCCCACAACAGGAACAGACCCGTTATGCCGCATAAAAAATACAAGGCCGGCGGGTTCACCTTTATGCCGTTTGATGTACCTC
Organism: Mollicutes bacterium; assembly: GCA_003559235.1. Taxonomy (GTDB): domain Bacteria; phylum Bacillota_I; class Bacilli_A; order Izemoplasmatales; family Izemoplasmataceae; genus PWME01. Next base: position 1,588 of record PWME01000041.1, read on the forward strand.
ATGATGTAGTGACTTATGGTTATATCATTGAGCATCAAGACTGCGGAAAAGTGCTTTTTATGACCGACACATATTTGTGTGAATACAAACTGCCAAAGGTGGATCATCTTCTTATTGAAGCCAACTATGATTACAATATTCTTGACCACTGCATTGAGGAGGGAGACACGCACCCGGCCATGAAGGACAGGCTTATGACCTCACATATGGAAATTGGCACCACGATAACATACTGCACAGAACTCAAACCCAGAACTGTTGTGTTAATACACCTGTCTGACGGGCACAGCAATGAGGAGGATTTTATAGACAGGGTAACAGGAGCAACCGGAGCAAAGGTTGTTGCTGCAAAGAAAGGACTTGAAATTTATTTGGACGAACTATGATAACGGATGAATTGAACGCAATACAAGAATATCTGGAAGAACCCTTAACGGACGATCCAGAGCTTGTAGAGGCAAGGGGAAGCATGTTGCAGGTATACCTTGCCCGGTCAGGAAAGATATTTGCCGACTCAAAGGCAGCGTACAACAAAGCCATAACCTCTGAGGTAATGGAGATACTTAAAAAGGCCGCAATGGGCGCAGGGGCATCACACACAGCAGTCAATGCGTTAGTCAAGGCAGCCTGCAGGGAGGAACAATACCTTGTGGACTGGTCCGAAAGAATACACAAAACCACTGCCAGGCAGTTAGACTGGTGCCGTTCAGTGTTAAGCAAGTACAAAGCAGAATTGACAATGAACACCTATGGTGGAGGAGGAAATTAACAACCCTATAATGAGTTTTTTAACTAACAAAACCATAATGTTGAACCAGGGGCAGGCATCGCTCTTTTTAAATTAAATTCAGTATAAAAATGGTTAATGATTCGCTGATTTTGATTTTGTGCAGAAACCAAGTCCTGCCCCGCTAACCTAAAAACCATGACAGAAACCTGTTATACTAAAAAGCAAGTCCTTGATGCTGTTTATGATGAAGCAGAACACATCGAAAAAACCGGAGAACTTAAAACAGCCACCATCGGAGACGTTGTAGGTAAAGCCCTAAGAAGGCTTGAAGGACAACGCATACACTGGAGGTTTGAAGAAGAAGCAAACCAGACGCATTTTCAGAAACTGAAAAAATAATTTTGAAAAGTTTAGAATAATTCAGAAATGTTTTGTAGTTTTGTAATTGCGAACATTCACAAAAAGCCATGAGAAAAGCAATTTACATATCAAACATACACCCCGCAAGGGCAAATAAGCAGGTCGAATGTTCGCAGCATGGCTTACCTGCTTTTTTTGTGCCTTGTGGGGTTTGTTTTAAAAGGAGTTAACTATGGCTGGCCGGAAAGATAAAAACACAGTCGATTACTTCCCGCATTATGTGAATCATGGTAAAACGCTTTTTATCATCGAATCGAAGTTTGGTAACGA
>PWME01000161.1 GCA_003559235.1 Mollicutes bacterium
ATTGAAGTCATGGCTGAAGGGCATAGTGTTACTGAAGCGCTTGAGGCAGATTTAGGGTCTGAACTACTTGTTGAAGGCATTGTATCAGGGTTTGGATTACGCAGCAATGGACGTAAGACACCACTTATTGTTGAAGATCCTACCAATGGCAATGCGATTGAACTGTGGACCAACTCTGATGCGTATATGTCCTTAGAAGTTGGTGATCGTGTGGTCATTTATAGCGGCTCAACAACGCTTGAAAAAGGTCAACCCCGCTTAAACAGCCATCAGTTAATTGCCGTTAAAGATCACGACAATGATTTATTTGCACCGACGGTTATTGACGATTTAGAAGCATGGTTAGATGATGTTGTAGAAAACGACTTACCAATTTTCGGTCGCTATACCTTTACCGCTGAAATGCTTGATACTGAAAGCTCTGAAACGTATGATTACTTTGTGCAATGTGGTGAAGAACGGTGTTTACAGTTTGGTGTTCATCAAGATTCAGCCGCAGATATTGAGTGGGTTGAAGGTACTACCTATATAGTTACTGGTGTCATTTATGGCGTTAGTGATCCCATTAGTGTTTTAGACAATCCTGAAAGTACAACGATTCCTACCATTCGTTTTGGTGTTATGGATGAAGAGGATGTTCAAGTAGAAGAATAATGCTTAATCAACGATAAATTGGTCAGTGGTAGACACTTATCGCTGACCAATTTATTGCATTACAAAGGACGTGACGGCATGATTACATTTAAAGGCATTGAAGTTAAATATGGAGATTTTGTTGCTATTAAGGACTTAGACTTAACCATTAAAGAAGGCGAGTTCTTTTCCTTTTTGGGTCCATCTGGCTCAGGAAAAACGACGGTATTACGAGCGTTGACAGGTCTGTCTAGGCCTTCACAAGGGACCATTATGGTCGCGGACAATGATATCACGCATAAATCGATTGAGAAACGGCAAATCGGTATTGTTTTTCAATCGTATGCACTCTTTCCAACGATGAATGTTTACGAAAATATTGCCTATGGGTTAAAGGTACGTAAAATGTCTAGGCAAGCGATTCAAAAAACAGTGTATGAAATCGTTGATAAGATTGATCTTTCACGTGAGCAGCTACAAAAGAAGGTGAGTGAACTTTCTGGTGGGCAACAACAACGTGTTGCCATTGCCCGTGCGTTGGTGACAAAACCGAAAATTTTATGCCTTGATGAACCACTCTCTAATCTCGATGCGAAATTACGTCATAAATTGCGCACTGAGTTAAAAATGTTGCAGCGTGACTTTGGCATTACAACCATTTACGTTACGCATGATCAAGAAGAGGCGTTAACGTTATCCGATCGTATAGCGGTGTTTGATGAAGGAAACTTACAACAAGTCGGCACACCCCGAGAAATTTATCAAGAGCCCGCAACGGAGTTTGTAGCCAATTTTATTGGTGAAGTCAATAAAGTATCAGGGAATGCGTTTTTAAGCATGGTTGACGCGACGATAGATATTGATACAAATCGTGATGTCTATATGATGATTAATGATATTGATGTTCAACATAGTGATAATGCGATTCCGATTACTGGCATTATAGATGACATTGAGTATTTTGGCTTTTATATTAAATATGCGTTAAAAACAAACAATAATGAAATTATAAAGTTTATTACATTTTTAGACGCTCAACGCGCCATTACGTTTGAACGAGGTGCACAGGCTACGGTGTACATCCAACCCAATCGTGTTAAACAATACAGTGTGTAGGTGAATGTGATGGGCAAACAAGTTTTACGCACAATTAAAGACAATGCAATCTACTTTATCATCGGGGCGTTCTTTCTATGGGCATTCGTAGCGTTGCTTATATACCCGAATGTGAATGTTGTCATTAGTGCCTTTCGTGTTGATGGTGAATTTTCTTTAGAAGCATTGCGTTTAATTCGTGGTTCAGCACGTGCCATGCAAGGCTTAAGAAATAGTGTCGTGCTTGCGGTTGCGTTAAGTCTTACAGTGAATGCAGTAGGAATATTCATTGTCTTGGTAACCGAATATTTCGATGTGAAGGGCGCAAATATTTTAAGGCTTGGCTACATGACGACATTGATTTATGGTGGCATTGTATTGGTTTCTGGTTATGTGTTTGTGTACGGTGATAACGGTATGTTTACAAAAGTAATTCAGTCGGTGATACCATCATACAGTTCTTCATGGTTTGGCGGCTTCACTGGCGTGCTTTTTGTCATGACGTTTTCGATTACTTCAAACCACATGATCTTCTTAAGAAACGTTATGCGCAAAGTGGATTATTTTTCGATTGAAGCCTCACGGAACTTAGGCGCTTCAACGATGAGAACCTTATTTAAAGTGGTATTACCAATTTTAATGCCAACCATATTTGCGGTAACGATTTTGGTATTTTTAACGGGCTTAGGTGCGTTTGCGGCACCATTACTTGTTGGTGGGCGTGAGTTTGAAACCATCAACCCATTAATTCGAGCGTTAATTTATGATGCGCCTGATATAAGTATTATGCTGTCCGTTATTTTAGGCGCCATGGTTATTGGACTATTGATCATATTTACACGGATTGAAAGTGGCGGAACTTATTACTCTTCGTCTAAGACGCAAGGGATATTTAGAAAACAAAAAATTGAAAATCGATTGGGGAATGTTGTGGTTCACATCTTTGCATACGTATTATTTATCATCTACATTATCCCGATTATATTCATCGTACTTTTTTCTTTCACAGATGTTGTCAGCATTGCTACTGGTACGTTAAGTTTTAGTAGCTTCACAATCCAAAACTACGTTACGATATTATCTGATACACAAATACTTAGACCACTTTTTAACAGTATTCGGTTTTCAAGTGTTGCTGCGGTGCTCGGCGTATTCTTTATTTTCTTTATTGTATTAATACAGTTTAAAAAGAAAAACAAAATTACAGGTCTGATGCAATATATCATACTCATTCCATGGTTGTTACCATCAACCGTGATTGCCCTTGGTTTAATAACATCATACAATCAAGCAACTTTTCTCTTTTTAGGCCGGAGCTTAATAGGGACATCGACGATTGTCATCATTTCATATATAATCATAAAAATGCCGTTTACATATCGGTTATTACGGGCGATTTATTACACCGTTGATGACTCTTATGAGAGTGCGTCTAAAAGTTTAGGGGCTGGGCCACTTTATACGTTCAGACGCGTTACGTTGCCGATGGTGTTACCGACAGTCATTGCATTGATGGTCATCAATTTTAACAGTATGCTAGATGATTATAATTTAACAGTATTTTTATACCATCCATTGCAGCGAACGTTAGGGATTGACATTAAAAATAAAACAGACTTGATGGCTGGGGGCGATGTGCAAGTGGTATTGCTCATTTATACTGTATTATTAATGACATTTTCAGCAATTACACTTTATATAGCTTACGGAAAACTATTGAAAAAAGTCGACTAACAAACAAGAAGAAATGAGGTGGCGAGATGACAAAACCTCAAGCCAACGATAAATTTTATTCAAGCAAAAGGTATAAATTCTTTCCTGGTATTGCCATTGTGCATATGATAGATGACCCAGTACTGATTAATCAATTAAAAGCCATTGCACAGTCTATGCACGCTTCAGGGTGTTTTTCTCACTATGTATTTTTACCAGAAAAAACGTATCATATGACGGTCGCGGATTTAATTACATACAAAGACTTACAAACCAATGGCATGTTTTCTGATTTCCCTTACAAACATGAAACGTCGCTCAAGGCGATTGATGCCTATGTTAAGCGCGTATTAGGTCAGTCAAAATTTCAACTTGATGTTCGTATGAAGCCTAAAAAAATAACCTCAAGAAAGATTGTTTTAACACCAGCATCCCGTGATGATGAAAGAAAACTTCACGACTTCCGAAATAAGGTGTATAAAACATTGCATATTGAGCCTGATCCTCGTTATCAGTTTCATATCTCTTTAACCTATCGCTTACACGCGCTCAACGACAAAGACCAAGTGGCTATGGATGTATTTTTAGATAGCATCAATGCCCGCTATTTAACCCTTTTACCAACTGTTGTGGTTAAAACGGCTGAACTCGTTGCCTTTAATGATATGGCAGACTATCGAAACATTGAATTAGGGCGCCATAATTTAGGGGTTAGTGAACCCGAATCTTCTGAAAAGCACTGGTTAGAATAAATTTCACTTGACTGATGTGGTAATCCCGAACCATGTCAGTCTTTTTTATGTGATAGTTGGATTATCCTGTGTTATTCGTTATAATATAGACAAAGAAAGGGGAATGCATGATGCAAACCACATTGCTTAATGAACGGTATACGTTGGCGAATGGTGTAAGAATTCCCAAACTAGCTTTTGGCACATCACCTCTAACGCAGGCGGTTTGTAAAGACGCCGTTATAACGGCGCTTGAGATTGGGTATCGGCATCTTGATACCGCCGCAATTTATGACAATGAAGACGCGGTGGGTGAAGCGGTTAAAGCCAGTGGGCTTTCACGCAGCGAACTTTTTATTACCACTAAACTTGATGCCCGTATTAAAGACCCGCATCAAATAAAACCAGCACTAATGAAAAGTTTGGATGCACTCGGGATGGAATATGTTGATTTGTATTTAATTCACTGGCCTAAACCGATGGATGAAATGGATGATGATGCAAAAAATTATGATGAAGCGAATGCGGCGATTTTCACAGAAATGGCTAGCTTGATGAAAGCTGGCTACATCCGAGCGATTGGGGTTTCAAACTTTTCCCCACGGGACTTAAAAAGTTTAATTGCTAAAACTGCACTTGTCCCTCATGTTAATCAAATCCGCTATCATATTGGCCATACACAAGAAGACACAACCGCATTTTGTGATCAAGCTGACATTTTGGTAGAAGCCTATTCACCACTCTCTAAGGAACGGTTTATTGAGCATGAAACATTACAAGCGATTGCGACACGCTATGGGGTTAGTGTTGCACAGCTTATGCTTCGGTTTTGTATTGATGAAGGGCGTTTGCCTTTGCCAAATTCCAAAACCCCCTCACGAATACGTGAAAATGCGTTGCTAGATTTTTCTATCGATGCAGAAGACCGAAAACGATTAAAAACATGGACACCAGAAAAATAGGAGGACATCATGGATAAAACAGACATCTTAAATGATGCCAAGAAAAACAATGTTAAGTATGTACGCTTATGTTTTACTGATATTCACGGCTTAATCAAAAACGTAGAAATACCAGTACGAGGCTTAAAAGCGGCAATGGATAATACCATCATGATTGATGGGTCTAGTATTGATGGGTTTGCGACCATACAAGAAGCGGATATGTATTTGCATCCCGACCTTGATACATGGCTTGTTTTGCCGTGGGAAAATACGGATTATGGCAATGTTGCACGGTTAATTTGTGATGTATACTTGCCCGATGGGACGCCGTTTGAAGGTGATCCACGTATTGTCTTAAAACGTAATATTAAAGCCATGCAGGCCATGGGCTTTGACAGCTTAAATATTGGGGTTGAGCCAGAATTCTTCTTATTTAAGCGTAAACAAGATGGTACACTAAGCATGAAACCGCATGATCATGGTGGGTATTTTGATTTATCTCCCGTCGATGCGGCTGAAGATTGCAGGCGCGATATTGTGCTTGAACTTGAGAAGCTTGGCTTTGACATGGAGGCATCACACCACGAAGCCGCGCGTGGCCAACAAGAAATTAATTTTAAGTTCGGCAATGCATTAGAAGCCTGCGACAACTTACAAACCTTTAAGCTTGTGGTAAGAAACGTTGCAGAAAGGCATGGGCTTTACGCAACGTTTATGCCAAAACCATTTACCAATGAAAACGGTTCTGGGATGCATGCGAACTGTTCATTAACTCGCAAAGATGGGTCGAATGCGTTTGATGATCCTGAAGGTGAACGTGGCTTATCGCAAGTATGTTATCAATGGATTGGTGGCATTATGGCACATGCCCGTGCTTTTACGGCCATTACCAACCCAATTGTTAACTCATACAAGCGGTTAATCCCTGGCTATGAAGCGCCATGTTATGTGTCGTGGAGTGATGCGAATCGCTCCGCGATGATACGCTTACCAGCAACCCGTGGCGCCGGCACTAGAACCGAAATACGCAGTGTTGATCCTTCCGCCAATCCTTACCTCGCGATAAGCGTTATTTTAGCGAGTGGGTTGGATGGCATTAATAACGGCGTTGATTATCCGAGCCCCGTGCATGATAATCTTTATTTGCTTGAACGCGAAGAGCGAGAGCGTTTGGGCATCAAAAACCTTCCTGAAAATCTAAAAGATGCGCTAAAGGAACTACGTCGTGATGCGGTTGTTAAAGCGGCGCTTGGTGAGCATGTGTTAGAAAAATTTATGGCAGCGAAAAATGATGAATGGGATCGTTTCAGAAAACATGTGTCACAATGGGAAATTGATACCTATTTAAAAGCGATATAAAAAAAGACATAAAAAAGGTTGGCGCCGGTGCCAACCTTTTTACATGGGACATAGATGTCAAAGATTATCAATAAAAGGGGGAAATTATTTGTCATAAGGGTATTGCAGTTTGGTACCGAAAGCATCACGGTTTGCAGAGTTGTCATAAATTTCTTCGATATCAAATACATAGGCTGGATAATTTAACCAGCGACTCATATCTGGGGTGTGATAAACATCGTGTTGGGCATTTAAAAACTGTTGGTACAGTTCGCGCTGCCCTGAATCTAGTTCGTCATAAATTGACATTTTACCCCGCAACTCATAAGAAACCATTGGCGGTTGATAGTAAATGATGGTTGCTTCGGGATTGGCTTTATAGTTTTCAAAACTATGTTTTTTTGCCATCTCAAGACTTCCAATTCTTGTAAAATCGATGCGGTGCCTTACGTCTTCACCATACATCCATTTTACGAGTAAAGCAAGCCCGCGTTTACTATAGTCTTTATCACCTGGTGTATAGCTTTTAATGTGTTCTAAGTAAGCATTTAGTGTTTCTTCTAAATACTCAGGCTTTGGCATAAAACCAACGCCTTTAATGCTTGCGTTTAATCCTGCGGGTCCGTTTGAAACTAGTGCTGGCGTATGTGAGCAAAAGCTCAAAAAGATTTTTTCTTTTGATAGTTCTTCGCCATTATACAGTTTTAATACCGTGTTGGCTCTTGTGGTAAAAGCCCAATTGAAAAACTTTTCAGCAGTTTTCATAGCGCCTCCTGGCAAAAATATTTTTTTGAAATGACACATTGTCATTTTAGCACGTTTAATCGGCTAAGTCAATATATGAAAAAAATCGCCAAAGGAAGCGATTTAGGGGGACTTTTACATAATAATTAGAAAAGAAACATATGACAAAAAGGGCGGTAACATGCCGTTTATCATCACTAAGGTGTATTGACACTTTGTCATTTTGGTTCTATAATACACATGTACCGACAAATTGTCATTTCTTTATAGCTTTTTTGATTTACCTTGCTTTTCGTTTTATGTTTATTGTATTCATAAAGAGGAGGAAAGAGTATGAAAAAAGTATTACAATGGCTTATGATGTTTACTTTGGTAATGGTAATTGGTGTTTTTGCGGTTGCGTGTGGTGGAAATGGCGATGATAATGGTGACGACAACGGTGATGACAATGGTGACGTTGAAGCATTTGAACTCGCTGGTGAGTACGAAATTGATATTACGAACATGGGAATGCCACTTGTATTTTTCTTAAAAATTGATGACGAAGCAAACTTTATTTTATCGCCATCGCGTGCCTTTGAGGATAACCGTGGCAGTGGAACAATCCATGAAGTGGATGAAGATGGTGACATTTCTTACATGATGGTGTATGATGCTTCTACGGCAGAAGAAATGATTACGGCTGACTTTATTGTGATAGGACATAATTTACGGTTTATGACACGTTTGCCTTATGGTTCTTCTAATATAATGTATGAGGCGGAAGATCCAGTTGACCCAGAGATTATGCATTATTTGATGGCACGTACGTATTTACATGAAGCGTTGCACGGCATTTACGGTGGTAGTCACACAACGATGGGTATGGGTGGAGAAGTAGAATACAATTATACCCTTGAACTCATGCCAGGACTTGAATATTATTTCAATAGCCAGTTCGAACTTGGTGGCGAAATGTATGATTTTGAAGAAGTTGGAACGTGGCATGTTGAAGACGATGTGATGACCATTACGCCTGAAGGTGAAGATCCTGTGGTTGGTGCGTTGCTCGCAGATGGCAGTATTGATATTGCTGTCTTACCTTCATTCATGGCATCGTCTAGAACTGAGACGAATTTAAGATTAACAACCCATAGTGCTTATGCTGGTATATATTATGCACATTACCTATTTGAGATGATGGGGACTGTTATGGGTGATACAGATGCTACACTCGTATTGGATCACTTCGGTGGTTATACGTATCATGCCATTGATAATTTAGCAGAAGAAGACAATGAAATTTATGAAGAAGGAACGTATACGGTTGACGGTGATGTTATTGCGTTCGAACCTGAAGAAGGTGACACGCGGGTTGGAACGTATAATAACTATACATTACAAGCTGAATTTCATGCATCGATTGGTAGACCGGACACGACCTCTGATTTAATGTTTTATGCCCATGCCATTCAAGGTGAGTTCACCGCTGAAATTACGGTTGATGAAGCACCGCTTTATGCGACATTGACGTTGAATGCGGATGGGTCATACCATATTGTTATTCTTGAAGATGATGATTCTGTCTACTATGAAGATTTAGGCGGTTTCACCGTAGGTACCGTAGGCATGGGGATTCCAGCGTTGATTATGGAAAGTGAAACGTGCGAACACAATGCAGTAATCTCCGCGGCCGGGCTCAATGCAACCATCATTATAGATGAAGTTGAATACAGTTTCTATTTAAGTAAGTAGCATTAACTTTTTGCCATAATTGGGATAATGATGAAGCAATGGCAAAACTATTCTTGCGGGTAGTTTTGCCATTTGCGTATCATTTTGACAACGGATTTAGACTATAGGAGTGATTGCATGCATAAGAAATTGTTCTTGGTGGGTCTCCTAGCTGTCTTCTTTTTCACTTTACATGCGTGTTCTAATCCCGGAAGACAGCGAATGGAAGACGAAACAAACACATTATATGTTGGCTATCAAGCCGATTCTTTTCCAACATCCTTTATGCCTTGGCTATCGCGCGAAGGGATTGCCCCAACCGTTGCGAGTATGATGTATAATACATTGTTTGCATTTGACTTAGATACTGGCAATTTTGATCCGTTAATTGGTAAAACATGGTATTACGTTGATGAAGCTGGTGAGCCATTATTGACGGATGATGGTGAGATTGACTATGAGCGATTGGATGAAATATACAGTTGTCCGAGTTATGACTATCTTCCTGTTAAAGTCATTTTACATGATGATGTTACGTGGAGTGATGGGACGCCGTTAACGGTTGAGGATGTCTATTTTTCTTATGATACTGGTGCGAACAATGCGATATCGAATCATGCTGGTGCGTTGGCGTGGACGGCAGATTTGCAGCACAGTTATAGGGATGGTGTCCTTAGGCGTCAAGGCATTTTTACCTATGACCATGGTGCAGCAGAACAAGGTTATGTAATTGATGAGGTAGATCGTGATACAGTGATGTATTTACATGTTGATAAAATACTCGGTGCGGTGTCATCTTTGTTTACGTCAATGCTTATTTTGCCAAGCCATATTTGGGAACCGATTATTAGTGAAGATAATCCGTTAAATAGTGCGAGTCCTCAAGGTGAATTATTGTTTCATTATCGCAATCCCGTTGGGAGTGGTCCATGGACATTAGACCTTGATGCATCGAGTGGCCAACAAATTGTCATGCACCGAAGAGAGGATTTTCACCTTAAAGATGATGACGAAGGACCGCTTTATAAAGTCGACACCATACGGTTTTTATTATTTCAAGAAATCAATGTGGCGATATACGCTTTATTAAAAGGGCATATCGATGTGTTGAACTCAACGGTTAGTGCGAATTATAGCCGGTTGTTTGATACGCACGATAATATCTTTGTGTCTGAAGCGCCTGGAACGTTTGCGCAGACGCTTGTCTTCAATGTCAATCCTGTTGAGAGTGAACGCAATCCGATGCGGGATTTATTAAGCAATGAAACGGTGCGTCGTGCGATGGCACTTGCCGTTGACCAACAGTTTCTTATTGATATGGTATTGAATGGCGCAGGTGAAGAGATGAGTCCAGGGTTGATGCCATCCCATATGGAAGATTTTTATAACCCCGATGCGTGGGGTGTCATTGAAGGGGATTATGAGGCGCGTTTATTAGAAGCGAATGCGTTGCTTGATACGGTAATTCCAGATCGTGATACTTCTGGGTATCGGTTGCTTGAAGGCGACCGTGTTGGTTTTGATATTTTAGGGCATCCTGGGGAACAAGATCTTATTAGTTATTTAGAGGTGCTGTTTGAGCGCATTGGGATTGAAATCGATTATGCACCGAAAGGATCACAACCTGAACGCACCTATTTATATCGAAGTCGGTTTGATATGACATTGCAAACAACCATATTTTCCTTACAAAATATTGATATTATGTACCGTGCACACTTTGTGACAATCGGTGAGACATCCAATTATGGTCGTTTGATTGATGCCGATATGAACGCACAAATTGCGCGGATGCGTTCAACCCTTGACTTAGATGAAAAATATGAATTGATAAAAAGTATTCAACCGATGATTGCGGAAAATTATTATAAAGTGCCACTTTATAGCGCGAATGTTTTAAGTGTTGCGAGGACGGATCGTTTCGATAATTGGCAAGTTGTGCCGGGGGCAACGGTTTTTAATGGCGAATCATTACAAAATCTACGTCGCGTACACGAGGGGGAATAAAGCATGAAAAAAAGTTATGCAATTAAGCGAGTGCTTTATTCAGTTTTTGTCTTTGTCATTGTGATGGCGCTTAACTTCTTTATTCCTCGCATTGGCGTTGCAGACCCTGCGGAACGTTATTATCCTCCGCAAGGGAATATGACGGACGCACAATATGAGATTATTAAACAGTTAACGCGTGAACAATACGGGTTTGATGTGTCGACGCCACAGCAGTTCTTAAACTATGTTGGGGGGTTATTTCAAGGCGATTTAGGAACATCGTTTCGTTCTGGGAGTCCTGGTGTTATGGAGTTGATTGTAGATCGGTTACCGTGGACGCTTGTTTTGTCGGTTTCAACGATGCTCCTTGGATTAATATTCGGTATTATGATAGGTGTTATTGCAGCGATGAAACGCGGAAGGTGGCAAGATACAACACTGCTGAATGCCTCAACAATTATGATTGCTTTGCCAGGGTTTTTTATCGCGTTGTTGCTATCGTTTTTCCTAGGCTTTGAGTTAGAAATATTCCCTGCGTATACAGACCCCAATATGGTATCAGATTTTGGGTGGAATATGACCGCCATTTTACGGGTTATTGAGAATGCGGCATTGCCGGTTTTAAGTATGATGGTTGGTAGTATTGTTGGGTATGCACAAGGGACAAGAAACGCGGTGATTGCCGTAACGAATGAAGATTTTATTTTGACGGCAAAAGCGAAGGGACTTAGAAATACGACGATTCGATATAAGCATACCCTTCGCAATGCGATGTTGCCGATTGTAACATCGATTGGAATGAGTATTAGTGGCCTTATAGGTGGGCAAGTCGTCATTGAACAAATCTTTAATTGGAATGGTATGGGAACGTTATTTTTAGAAGCGAACAATATGAATGATTATCCATTGATGATGGGGATTATGTTGCTTTTGAGTGGGTTTACCATACTTGCGATTTTAATAACGGACTTGATTTATGTGCTCTTAGACCCACGCGTAACGGTAGGTGATCGCCGATGAAAGCTGTGTTGAAAAGTATAGGACGCTTTTTCTTAAAGCGGTTCAAAGGCATTCGAAGATTCATTAAACGGGTTTGGGCACATCGCCAAGGGAAGATTGGCTTAACCATGGTCACGTTTTTGGTTATTGTGGCGGTTTTCGCGCCATGGATTGCGCCTTTTGACCCGTATGATGTTGCGGAAAGAACGACGAAAGGGTTACCGCCTTCAACGACCCATCTACTTGGGACGACAATCAATACTGGACAAGACATTTTCAGTATGCTCGTTTATGGAACTCGGGTTTCTTTAATTGTGGGGGTCTCATCGGGCGTTTTAATCGCGATTGTAGGTAGTGTGTTAGGCGTTATGGCAGGGTATATTGGTGGTGCGGTTGATTCGTTTATAATGCGGTTGGTTGATGTGTTATTGGTTATTCCAACCTTGCCGCTTGTTATTGTCTTAACCAATGTGCTAGGCAGAGACTTTTGGATTATTATCTTAATCTTTGTGGCGATTGGATGGACGGGGTTATCACGTACCATTCGTTCGCTGGTGCTTGTATTGAAAAATAGCAATTACGTGAAAGCCGCTGAACTTTCTGGTGCGAGCAGGTTTCATATTATGATTCGCCACATTTTGCCAGGGACTTCGCATTTGTTGATTATGAGTACGGCGTTATCAAGCGCTGGGATTATGGTTGCTGAAGCGGGGTTAAGTTTCCTAGGACTTGGCGATCCAACGGCGATTAGTTGGGGGAAAATGCTTGCCGATGCCCAAAGCGGTGGTGCCTTACTCTTTGGTGCATGGTGGTGGATTATTGCCCCAGGTATTGGCATCTTTATGGCTGTATTTGCGTTTATGCGTATTGGTATCGTGGTAGAAGAAATTTTGAACCCACGCATGAAACAATCAAGTGGTGTCTATAAAATATTTAAAAACTTAAATAGTTCTTATGTCGAAGATGTATTTAATAGTATGGATGAACATGCACAAATTGGTGAGGCATCCAGTGCGAAAGGAGGCGCCCATGGCTGAACAAACCTTAACATTGCGTAATTTAAAAGTTGTGTTTCCAAGTGGGATGGGCTTAATTCGTGCGGTTGAAGGGGTTGATATTGATATTGGCAAAGGGGAATCCATTGCGCTTGTGGGTGAATCTGGTTGTGGCAAAAGTGTGACGTCGATGTCGATTATGAAATTAATTGAATCACCACCAGCGATCACAAAAATGGATCAGTTAACCTTTGCGGGTGATGATATAAAAGATTACACCCCCTCACAAATGCAGTCAGTACGCGGGAAAATGATGGCGATGATTTTTCAAGATGCCATGACGTCACTGAATCCTGTTATGACATGTGGTAAACAAATTGATGAAATGTTTATGCGCCACATGCAACTCAATAAAAAAGCGGCTCGCGAAGAAACTGTAAAAGCGTTAGAACTCGTTGGGGTTCCTGAACCACGCAAGCGGGCGAAAAACTTTCCGCATGAATTATCGGGTGGTATGCGACAGCGCGTACTTTTGGCCATGGCGTTTGCGTGTATGCCAAAGCTCATTATTGCGGATGAACCCACCACGGCACTCGATGTAACCATCCAAGCACAAGTGTTATCGGTTTTACGGGACATGCAAAAAAAACACGACGTTTCGTTACTTGTCGTGACGCATGATTTATCGGTTGTTGCGAATATTGCGGATACAGTGTATGTTATGTATTCAGGGAAGATTGTTGAAAAAGCGTCTGTAAAACAGTTATTTAAGCAACCTTTCCATCCGTATTCAGCAGGACTGCTCGCTTCGGTTCCTAGTTTGTCGGACACGGCTGGACATTTTGTCCAAATTCCAGGGTCTGTGCCGCATCCGATGAAAAAACCAACAGGCTGTTATTTTCACCCACGCTGTCACTACGCAAAGGACAAGTGTAAAGCTTCTATGCCACCACTTAGTGCGCATGATGATGGCCGCCAAGTACGGTGTTTTTATCCGCTTAAGACGAATGGAGGGACATCCAATGTCTGAAACGAA
This sequence comes from Mollicutes bacterium, assembly GCA_003559235.1. Taxonomy (GTDB): domain Bacteria; phylum Bacillota_I; class Bacilli_A; order Izemoplasmatales; family Izemoplasmataceae; genus PWME01. The sequence goes on from PWME01000161.1 coordinate 13,931, forward strand.
AGTGAATCCAATTGTCGATATGCGACATGTATCCGTTGATTTTCCTGTAAAAGGCGCATTGCCATTCATACGTAAAGGCTGCATCCAAGCGGTTTCAGACGTTTCTTTAACCATTCATCGTGGTGAAACATTTGGGATCGTTGGGGAATCTGGTTGTGGGAAAAGTACGTTGGCGAATGCAATGATTGGTATGGTGAAACCAACGGCTGGTGAGGTTGTGTTTGATGGAAAAAATTTGTATGAACTAAGCCGTGATGACTTTAAGGCAACACGCCGTGATATGCAAATGATTTTTCAAGACCCGTTTTCATCGTTAAACCCACGTTTTAACGTTTACCAAATTATTTCGGAGCCGATGTTTATTCGTGGTCAAGATAGTGAAGCAACGATGAAAGCGCGTGTTATTGAGTTGCTTGAGCTTGTGGGGCTTTCTAAAGATGATTTATATCGCTATCCTTCAGATTTTTCTGGGGGGCAGCGCCAACGATTAGGCATTGCACGAGCGATTATATTGAATCCTACTTTTTTGGTTTGTGATGAGCCTGTTTCAGCACTTGATGTATCGGTGCATGCGCAAATTTTGAATTTATTAACCGATATTCAAAAGAAACTTAAGTTGACGTATGTATTTATATCGCATAACTTAGCGGTTGTAAAAAGTATTTGCGACCGCATGATTGTTATGTACCTTGGAAAAATTATGGAAGCGGGCAATGTCAAAACCATTTTTGATAATCCCTTGCACCCTTATACCCATGCCCTTTTATCAGCGGTTTTGGATACCGATCAAACCAAACAGCGCGAACAAGTCATTTTAAAAGGTGATATACCATCGCCAATTGACCCGCCTAAAGGCTGCAGGTTTTATCAACGGTGTCCAAAAGCAATGGAAGGGTGTAAAACGATTCCCGCACCAGAAATTACAGTAGAAGAAGACCATGTGGTCGCGTGTCATTATGTTAATGGATTTCCTGAGTCAGTTGAAAAGGGCGAAGGCTATGACACACCTTTGAAACAACAAGCGGATGAATAATCTAGGCTTGCATGCGTTGCGGCTTTACGGTTTGGCTTATGTGTTTACAGTAGGGTTTTTAACAGCGATAAAAATCGCCCCCTTATGGTTTTTTGCGCCGGGGTTAATCCTGATGCACGGTGGGATAATTTTGTTTGCTGTATCACGGAAAACGTTTGCCAAAACCGCTATCAATGTCCAGAGTGAATATCAACGCACGTATCGCAGTTTAGCAGCCTTTTTACCGATTTTGCTTTATCGATTGGGCAGCACTGTTTTACCGTATGACGCCAATGAACGGTTTATCTTAATTGCAACTTTAACGGTCGCCGCATTTGTAAGTGGCATCGGTGTTATCAATTTGTTCTTATTGAATAAAAAATGCCAAAAGCATGTTACCCATTAAAAGTTGCTTTATTATGGCGTCATACTGTGGTAAACTAGTCGTGAAGACGCAAAGCGTCTATCGTTTTACCAATACAATGATGGAGGGTACTCATGGATCAATTAATCGCGCTTTACAAACGTTTTTGGGAACAATGGAGTGATTTTGAAGGGAAAACAACTGTAACACCGTTTTGGTTAACTGTCTTAGCACATTTTATTGTCATTATTATCCTAACAATCGTTCAGTTTATCTTTTCATACGTACCTTTACTTGGAGATTTGGTTAACGCTTTATCACTTTTATACTTATTTGTATCGCTTGTGCCACTGCTTGCGATTGGGGCACGGCGACTCAATGATACGAAACGAAGCCCGTTACTCTTGTTATTATGGCTCATTCCTTTGGTTGGCTGGATTATTCTCGTTGTCTTTTGGGTTCAAGAGTCTAAAGCATAACACACTGCACTCGGTTTTCCGGGTGCTTTTTTTTATGAAAAACACGCCCTTTTAGGCGTGTTATCGAACATCATAATCAAGGGCATCAAGCTGCTTCATATCGTCTATCTCGATGGTGAAATCGACATCAGCATTTTCAATCATACGTTTTGGTGTTTTGGTTTTAGGCAGCGGCAAGGTATCATGCATTAAGCAGTAACGTACCGCGAGTTGTGCTGGTGAGACGTTATATTTTTTGGCGGTATTAATGATTAATGGATGGTCTAAAATGCGTCCAACCCCAAAGGGCGAATAGGCTTCAATCAAGATGTTATGTTCTTTACAATAGGCCATCAGTTCGTCTTGATTTTTGCCGATATAAAATGGGATTTGGTTCACTTGTGGAATAATATCACTGTGCATCATAAGATTTTTTAAATCGCGCACGGCGAAGTTTGAAACCCCTATGGCGCGAACGCGTCCATCGTGATAAACTTTTTCAAGGGCTTTCCATACATCGAGGTTTTCATCGTCATAGTGACGACTTGACTCGCCCCATGGCGCTGGGGCATGGACTAAATAAAGATCAAGCACATCAAGCCCGAGTTTTTCCATGGTTTCATCAAAGGCTTTTAAGGTTCCATCATACGATTTGATGTTCGATTGCAATTTTGATGTGATGAATAGGTCTTTTCTTGGAATTTTTGATTCACGGATCGCTTTCCCAACGCTTGCTTCGTTTTCGTATAACGCCGCGGTGTCGATGTGACGATAACCACTTTCAAGCGCTTTCTTTAATAGTTCAACCGTTTTTTCACCGTCAAACATTTGCCAAGTTCCGTATCCTATTTTGGGAATCTTTACCCCGTTACGCAAGGTGAATGTTTCGTGTAAATATTTCATCACAATACCTCCTTTTGACTTTTAGTAAGTATAGCATGTTGGGTGTGAATGATGCAAGAAGTTAGCACATAGCATATGGTTTTTTGCAACCTATGCTCATCCGCTTTACACCGCACAATTCGTATGATAATCTTGCCGTGAAAAGGAGTGATATAATGCCGAAGATTATTGGCGTATTCAGTGTGCTTTTGAGCGTTTTGCTTTTTACAGCGTGTGAGGTTGTCGATGCACCACATGAAAGAGTTGGAACCGTACTTAGTGAAGATACAGTGCTCGATGTGACGCGGTTTCGCACCAATGTCATTGCAGGCAGTTATGGTGAAGCGCCAACCATCCATTTTATTGAAAGTGTGAACGATTTAGAAACGTTTTTAGAAAAACAACAGGAACGCTATGATATACGGGAAACATTTGCGGAAGCACTTAAGAAGTATGATGCAACGTACTTTGAAAACCATGTATTGTTGGTGGCGGTTTTTGAAGAGGGCAGTGGGTCGATTGGCCACAGTGTGAGTGATGTGACCATCGATGAAGATGGGTTGCTTAGGGTGTATGTCAACAGGCATATACCAGAGATTGGGACAGCGGATATGGCTGGGTGGCATATTTTAGTGCCCGTTGAACGGGGTGAGGTGCCTTATCAAGATGCGAAGCTTTATGTCGATCACGATGAACATGATTCTGTGCATATTTTTAGAACCGATTTATTTGCCTTTTATGATGATGTAGAAACCGTGCATGCGTTTGATAATCTAGAGGATTTTGAAGCGTACATTGATGATGTAAAAAACTATTATCAACTGCATATTGAAGGCACCTTCTTTGAACATATTAGACGGTATGATGCGGCGTTTTTTGATCTTCATAGCCTTGTGGTGATTACCTTAGAAGAACCGAGTGGGTCCATTCGTCACGTGGTGAAGGATTACTCTGTGGATGATGGGGTTTTAACGATTAGCATAGAACGCCGCATTCCAGAGGTAGGAACGGATGATATGGCCAACTGGCATCTATTGATTGAGTTGCCAAATGATCAGTTTGATTACAAAGACGTTGAGATTGAAATCACTTCACACCATATAGACTGAATGCCAAAGGGGCTTTTTAGGCCCCTTTTTATTTTATCCATCCGTAATGTCATCACATTCTAATAAACTGCGAATGTGGGTGATTTGTTTTTGGCGTTCTTGCTTTCGGTAAGTAGTTTGCAAGTTTTGCACAAGTAAGACACACATAACAAGCATGAGTAAGACAAAAGGTAAGCCGGTTAAAATGACGGCATCTTGTAAGGTTTCTAACGCCATCTCACCGCCAATAATGATTAACATTGCGGCGATAAACCCTTCCGCAAGGGCCCATAAGACCCGTTGTCTTGACTTTGTCGAGGTTTTCCCACCGGATGTGATGGCATTGACAACAATCGATCCTGAATCGCTTGAGGTGATAAAAAAGAAAATAATAATACCCGTAGCGAGAACGCTTAGTAAGACAACGGCAACGTTTTGAAATAACGCGATGTCTAAGCGTTCAATGAGCTCAAAGAGCGCAATCGGCAGTTGTTCACTGGATAAGTTGTATAAATCCCCACCACTCGCAAACCCATCAATACTAAACGCGGTGCCACCAAAGGTGCTTAACCAAATAAATGAAATGAGCGACGGCACAAGCAAAACGGCGATAATGAACTCTCTTATGGTACGCCCTTTTGAGACGCGTGCGATAAACATACCGACAAACGGACTCCACGATACCCACCATGCTAAGTAAAAGATTGTCCACGCACTTTGCCATTCTCGCGCCGAACCACTTTCTAATGCCAAAAAGAAACTTGCGCTTGGAAGGTCACTAACATAATGCCCAAGTGATGTGGTAAAAAGGCGAATGATGTAAAGGGTTGGGCCGAGTAAAATAATAAGTATCATAAAGATGAATGCCAGTTTGATGGTCCACTTTGATAAGGTTTTTACGCCTTTATCAATGCCTGATAAAATGGAATAAACCGCCACGAGCGTGATGACGGTAATTAAGATCACTTGCATAAACGTTGAAATCGAAAGTCCAACCAAATAGTTAAGACCACTGTTAATTTGTTGGACACCAAGGCCGAGTGATGTGGCTAATCCCACCATGGTTGCGACCACGGCAATTAAGTCAATGATGTCCCCCAGCCGTCCAAACACGCGCTCTTTAAAGAGTGGATAAAAAACAGAACGCAAGGATAAAGGCATGTTTTTATTATAAGCAAAATACGCCAGCGATAAGGCCATGACCGCATAAATTGCCCACGGGTGTAAGCCCCAATGTAAAAACGTTGAAGCCATGGCGCTGATGGCGCCATTTTCATGATTGAAAATAGGACCGGGATTATTAAAGTGACTGAGCGGTTCACCAACAGCCCAAAACATGAGCCCGATGCCCATGCCCGCAGATAAAAGCATCGAGTACCATGCGAAGTTTGAAAACTCCGGTCTGGCTTTCATCCCACCCAAACGCACGCGGCCTAATTTTGAAAAGGCGAGAAATATACAAAGCAAAATAAAACTGTTCACAATGAGAATAAATAACCAATCGGCATTGCTAACCACACTTTCACGCACGCGTGAAAGCACTTCGTTGGCCGGCGCAAGGCCAAATACTTGGGCATTGGCTAAAACCGAATACAGTCCTAATAAGCATACCATTACAATCGTGCCAATCGACACAAAAAGGTTTAAATCAAAGCCCCACTTATTAAAGTTCCTCTCATACAGCTTCTTTTCCATCGCTTCTTGTATAGCTTTTTGATCGGTTGGTTTTTGTTCAAGCATGTCCATCACTCCCTAAAAAGCATTATCACACCCATCATAACATATTCATTAAAACGATGCATGCCACGATAATTGCTTGCTTTTGAAGACACACTTTGATAAAGATAAAGTGTCACATTTTTTCAGGAGGAAAGCATGTTTAGACTCGAAAATGTAAAGTATAAAGATGTGCTCCATATTGAAACGCTTGCGTTTCCTGCACATAAAATTACTTGTCTAGTTGGGCCTTCGGGTGGCGGAAAAACCACCTTGCTTAAGTTGCTTAATAAAATACTTACCCCTGATGAAGGTGCGGTTTTTTACAAAGAAAACAATCTCGAAACAATTGATAGTGTGATGCACCGTAGAGACGTTGTCTTATTGTCGCAAACGCCGTTTATCTTTCCCGGCACAATAAGAGACAATTTGTTAAAAGGATTGCGTTACCAAGGCAAACACCGAGAGGATGCCACCCTTTTAGAAGCGTTAAAACGTGTGGCATTAACCCAAAGTTTAGATGATGATGCGGATACGCTTTCGGGTGGTGAAAAACAACGCCTTGCACTGGCAAGAATCATGGTGTTAGATGCACAATGTATTTTGCTAGATGAACCCTCAAGTGCACTTGATGATGAAACGGAAATGCGGATTGTGGATGATGTGGTTGCGTATGTAAGAGCACATAAAAAAACGCTTATTATGGTAACCCATGCAAAGTCTATCGCCAAAAAAGTTGGCGCTCATACCTGCACCATAGAGGCTGGACGCTTAAAGGGGTGTGAAACGGCATGAATGATGACATTGTGATTCTTGCACCGTGGCAAGTTGGTGTGGCGTATATATTTGTTATTATTGTACTAACGATTTTAAAGCATCGTGGCATTAAACGTGAAAAAGTATTATTATATGGGACACTGAGAATGAGTGTGCAACTTATACTTGTTGGGTTTATCTTGACATGGATTATTGAAAACCCGCATCCGCTTATTACCGTATTCATTGTTTTGGTTATGGTGTCATTTGCGGCATTAACCGTAATGCGTAAATTCAAAGAAACGATGTCAAAACCGCTTGCGCGCGTTGTGACGCTTTCACTTTTTGTTGGAACCTTGCCTGTATTGTTATTCTTTTTTGCGGTAGTGATTGGCATTCGCCCAATTTATGATCCGCAGTACGTCATTCCGATTACAGGGATGATTGTTGGAAACAGTATGACGGGGATTTCACTTGGTGTGCATACGTTACTAACCCGTTTTACAAAAGGCAAAGCAGAAATAGAAGAAGCGCTGATTTTAGGCGCGACACCTAAAGATGCGTCAAAACCGATTGTCGATGATGCCTTTGACGCTGCAATTATGCCAACCCTCAACAGCATGCTTGGCATGGGAATTATTTTCTTGCCTGGGATGATGACAGGGCAAATACTTTCAGGCGTTGACCCGTCGTTGGCAATTTCATATCAAATCGCCATTATGCTTGGTATTTTAGGTGGTGTCAGTTTAACGACCTATGCCTTTTTACAATGGGGTTATAAAACGTTTTTCAACCGTGAGGCACAACTGATTGCCTAATGGGTTTATAGGAAGGGATACTTTATGAATAATCCAAAAACGATTCGTGCCATAGAAAAAGCGCTTTATACATTTTTAGATATTTATTTTACCGCACGCGATACAGAAGGTACGTACGCATATTTTTCTGATTTTTTAACAGGATTTGGGTCTTCAAAAGATGAAAATGCATTTGATGTTGATCAAGCGAAGGCGTTTTTTGCGCGTGATATACGTGAAGCCCCAAATCCAATTCATTTCACTATTGAACAGTTAACCATTACAGCCCCAAATGATGAAACAGGGTTTGTGACGTTTTTGTTATCGATTTCAACCGTGCTACATAAACAAGTCGTTAGCTTTAATCGCTTGCGTTACACCCTTTCCTTTATAAAAAAAGCAGACCAGTGGCAAATAGCGCAAAAACACTTATCATTCCCATCGAGTATTACTGGCTCGGATGAAGGCTATCCAGTAAAAGAATTAGAAGCCCGCTACCAGACAGTAAAAAGACTTGTTGATGAAAAAACTGAAGCGCTTGAAGAGGCGTTAGAAAAAATCACTACACTTGCCAATACGGATTCCTTAACCAATTTGCCCAATCGGCACTTTATTGAATCCCGCTTAGCGTCCCAGCTAAAGCATTTAAACGGGGATGAAGCTTTGTTTGCGATTATTATGGTTGACATCGATAGTTTTAAGACTATCAACGATACCTATGGCCACTTAAAAGGAGACACGATCTTACGTGCTATGGCCCATACCTTAGCATCCCAGCTTGAAACATCAGAAAATATTGGCCGCTGGGGTGGTGAAGAGTTTATTATCCTGTGTCCAGGATGCTCTGAACAAGAAACGATGAAGAAAGCTGAAGCGATCCGACAGGATTTAAGCCAAAAAACGTTTGATAACATCGGCATTCAAACCGCAAGTTTTGGGATTGCAAGCTACCAAAAAGGCGATACAGTAGAAAGCATGATTATGCGTGGTGACCGTGCACTATATGAAGCGAAGCGATTAGGAAAAAATCGCGTTGTTGTATACAAACCATAAAAAAACACCATCGTTCGTTTGGTGTTTTTTTTATGCAAATAGGATTAAGAACCACTCGCCAATGCGGGCAATCAAGCCCCCAATGCCAATTGCTGTGACGGTTGTAAAGACAAATACCCCAACCGCTACGCGACCATTGAATTCTTTTGCGAGCGTCGCAATCATCGCAATGCAAGGCACATAAAGCAGTGCTACAATGGCTGCGGTAATAAACTGTAACGTTGTGAGTGTCATATCAAAAAGCGGTAAGACCGCAAGTTCACGCCGAATAACACCAAGCAATAATGGTGTAGAGGCTTCTTCAGGAAGCCTTAGCCACCCTGAAACAACAGGGGAAAGGCCTTCGCCGATAACTTGTAAAACGCCAAATTCATACAAAAAGGCCGTAAAGAAAATGGCGATGATCATTGGCGTGGCACCATCTTTAATGTAGTATTTAATACGCATGGCAATTTTTTTGCCTAAAATACGGGGTTTCGGCATCAAAAGCTGTGGGAGTTCATACAGGGTAAACGGCGCTTTTTCTTTATTCATTTTATCCATGACAAAGCCCGTAATTATAAGCGTGACAATCGAAAAAGCAAAGACAAACACCAACGCCAAAAGTGATCGTTCACTTAACAAAGCAATAAACGCTCCCGTTTGTGAGACGCACGGAACGGCAAGGGAGATCATGACGGCTAAGCTGAGGCGTGCTTTTTTTGAGGGCAGAGAACGGGTTGCCATAATGGCGGGAATGCCACAGCCATACCCAAGCAAAAGCGGAATAATGCTTGAACCAGGCAAACCAATTTTTTTAAAAACCCCATCAAGTAAAACGGCAAGTCTTGGAAGATAACCCGTGTCTTCTAAGATACTTAGCATCGCGTAAAAGCTAATAACATACGGAAGCACAAGCGCAAAAGGCCATTCTATACCTTTAATGAGAAATCCATAATCCCCGATAAGCACATTTTTCAAACTTTCATTGGTGATAAAAGCAGTAACGGATTGTTCGATAAAAGGAAAAAGGCCTTCTCTAAGCAAGGGGAGTAAAATAAATTGTCTTAACCCCATACCCAAACCAATTACTAAACCAAATGCGAGGCCTAACATAAGTATGGCAATGAGTAAACCAGGAAAAGGGCGAATGAGAAAGGCATATTTTTCATTGGGATCATAGGGGTCAACGGGACGTTTTACGGCACGTTTAACAATCCGTTCAACATCTTCCCACCGCGCTTCATCACCTTCTTGAAGTAAAAAGTCTGCACTGGGATTATCAAGGCGGTTTTTTAAGGTGGTTTTCAGCGCATCAAGGCTCTTGCCTTCAAGGGCTACGGTTGGGACAACATCAACGTTTAATCGGTTCGCAATGATGCGTTCATCGATGGTAATGCCACGCGATTGACTTAAATCATTTCGGTTTAACGCCACAACGGTTGGAATCTTGTATTCAAGCACTTGCATAAGTAAAAACAAACTGCTTTCAAGGTTGAGCGCATCAAGCACGAATAAGACGGCATCAGGTTTTTCGTTGAGCATGTCGATGGCGACTTGTTCAGCGGCATCAATGCCTTGTTTAATGTTGTAAACCCCAGGCGCATCTTTTAAGACATAACGGATTTCATCGATACTCATGAAGCCATTGACATATTCAACGGTCGTGCCTGGATAGTTTGAAACGGTGACGTGCATGTTGGTATAACGTGAAAAGATGGCGCTTTTCCCAACATTGGGTAAGCCCATCAATAAAATCGTTTTATGGTTATGCGCCATAGGAACGGAACTTTTATTTTCATGACACTGTGCCATGATGCACCACGCTACTTCCTGATGATAATTTGCTTAGCGATTTCACGATCAATGACAATAGAGCGGTCGTTGATGTGCAAAATACATGGTCCTTTTGCTAAACTTTTGGCAACCATTTTTACGGTTTTTCCAATCCGAACGCCAAGCGATGCGAGTAAACCAACGTCTGGAATGGATGTAATGATGCCTTCATCGCCACGTTCCATAGAAAACAGTGTGTTTAATGCGATGGGTGGTGTTGGGTGATAGGTATGGGTATTTGGTGTTTGCATAAGGGCACCTCACAATGGTTGTTTAAGGTATTAATTAGAAAGATTTCAAATTATTTCACTTTGAGTATAACGCAGGCAAGAAGGCGTGTCAACACTATCTATAGAAATTATAAATAAGCGCCTAAAGTGGTATGACAACTTAAAATTGTAACAAGACTGAATCGTGAAACGCGCGCATCCCGTGGACCACATAATCTTGAATGTTGTACCGCGCATCTAACGCGTCATATTGCTCAGTAAAACGTGGCGATGGTCTTCGTACAATGATTGTTTTGATGCCTTGTGAGTATAACGTTTCAATGGTTTCATTCAAAGGGGTAACTTGCAATGCGAGGATTGCCGCATCAAAGGAAGCATTTCCGTTATCAAGCGAGGTTGTATGAATATCGATAAACGCATCAAGCGCATGCTTTTTTACGACGCGCCTTGCTCGCTTAACGGCATAATGATCGATGTCAATGGCTGTGACATGACAGCCTTGCAGGGTTGCTAACCATAATGGGGTAAAGGGAAACGCGCCTGAACCAATAAAAAGCACTTTTGCTCCATCCTTAAGGCTTAGCATACTTAGTTCACGATCAATTACGGCTTTGTAAGCATGGTGATAAAGGTGCGCGAAGCAGTGGCTGTAACTGAATAATTTCTCACTGTTTTTGACAATTGACTTTAACATAACGGCTTCCTCACTACATTATAAGATTAATTATAAAAATTACAAAAAGTGTTGTTCGCGACAAACATAACGGTTACAATAGGGTTGGTTTCATTGTTTGTAAAAATTATGAATAACGTATTAATTGTACGTGATAATGGCAAATTATGCAATGAAAAGGTGTGACAATAATGATAGAAGCACTAACCAATTTGTTTGAGTCAGTGGCGCGCAGATTTCCTAGCGTGCGCCCGCTGTTTTCATTATATTATGATCGCATGTGTGAACGAGAGATTTTGGCAGTAAGAATGCAACCGCATCATCGTGTGCTTTTTATTGGCGCTGGTGCTTACCCTTATAGTGCGATGATGTATGCCAAAACGGGTGCGATGGTGACGGCAATTGATCGTGCGCGCGCCGCAGTCATATCGGCAAGCCGCTATGCGCATGAGCGCTTGCGCTTCATTGAAGCGGATGGGGCAACGTTTGATATGGCACACTACGATACCATTATTATTGCAAAACAAGTTGTAGAGAAACAGTTTATTATCAATCAAATTAAAAAAACGGCGAACCGCCGTGTACGTATCTTAGTTCGCAGTGGAAAATCATGTCCATGTGCAAAGGGGTGCGCTTTACAATCGTTATCACACCGCGGTCGCTTGGTGAAACATTCATGGATGATAACGTTATGAAAACCATGCGTAAATACGGTGGGTTTTTCGTTGGCATATCGCTGATTGCGTTTTTGTTATTTAGAACGGATTTCAGTGAAATTCGCCGCGCATTTTCGCAATTTCAGCCCGTGATTTTTTTTATGCTTGCTATCATGCAGTTCATCACCATGTTAGTAATTACAGCGCAATGGCGACTTTTAGCGTTTCATATGGCAGACCCGATTCGCTTCAAAAGTTTGTTTGTGATGAATATGGGGGGTGCCTTGCTTGAAAGTGTGACCCCAGCCGCAAAGAGCGGTGGCGAAATGTATAAGGTATATTATTTACGTGTGAAAGAAGCGTGGCATAGTGCGCAAGCCCTCAGTCTTGTGGGGGTTCAAAAGCTGTGTAGTTTTACGACATTTTTGGTGCTCTTTTTGGTCGCATTGGTTTTGATGCTTTGGCAAGGCATTGTTTTAGAGGGTGCGCTTCTGCATGCTACTTTGGGTTTTCTTGGGCTTGTGGTAGGGATCGTTGGTGTGACTTTGGTGTTGGTTTTTAAACAACATAAAACGCGTTGGTTCGCTGATTTAAAGAAAGCCTTGATGCGCTTTAAAGAAAAACGCATGCTTTGGGGGGGACACGTTGGCATCGGATTATTGATTTGGTTCTTTTATGTGCTTAAAACGACGGTGCTTTTGGAAGCCTTTGATGTTTCAATGCCGTTTGTTGTGGCATTGAGTGCAACGATGATTGCTTATACGGTTTCAATGTTGCCGATAACGCCTGGTGGGCTTGGAACGTTTGAAGGGACGTTTGTGTGGATTGCAACACGCTTTATGGTCGATGCAGGGATTGCATTGGTGGTTGTTTTAACGTTACGCTTATTTACCTTCTGGATGCGTTTTTTGGTAAGTGTAGTGGTGGTTGCTTTTGTACATGTGAAAGGGTGGTTGCCCCATGCAAAAACGGCTTAAACCGTATGTCGCAAACGCGATGACGATTGTTGGCATCTTCCTTGCATTGAGTGCGCTCTATTTCGCATTACAAGGACTGATCACGTTGGTAATCGGGTTGGTTTTAATCAGTGCCGTGATCGATTTCTTTGATGGACGTGTGGCGAGAAAACTAACAACGGAAAGTCGCTTTGGAAGTTGGTTGGATACGATTCATGATTTTTTGGCGTTTGGCATGGTACCAGCGGTTATGCTTGTTTATTTATATGCTGAATCGTTACTTTATATCATCGCGGCGAGTGTTTATGTCATGGCAACGTTTTTACGTTTGATACGATTCATGAAACTGCGTCAGTCCAATCGCTTCACTGGTTTGCCTGCCCCTGCAGCGGGCGTGCCTTTTGTGCTTGCACTAAGCGTTGTATTGCATGGAGGGCACTTTGGGTTTGCGGTCATGGCCATTGTGTTTGCAGGCTTAATGGTTGCGCCCTTTTCTATTAAAAAGCCTTAACCGCCTCGTGGGGCGGTTTTTCATGCATATGTTTTTTTGTCCAAATCATATCCGTTTGAATCCTTTTAATGGAGCCATTTAAATAGCATTGTAATATGTTTTTAATACGAAAAAAAATCATACACATTTAACCATTCATGCTATAATATAGGTTGTCGATATTTTTCGTGTGATTTCACGTAATTATCGCATAGTAACAATGAAAGAGAGTGGTGAATTCATGGACAAAAGCATCAATCCATTGCATCCTGAAACGCCGTCACAACGTAATGTTTTTATTGTGACCGCATTTTTAGGGGTGCTTTTTATCGCGGGAACCATTATTTTTGGGACGCGCGTTTTGCTTGTGGGGGCAATCGCCTTAGCGGTATCGGCGGCGATAGAAGCCCTTTTTGCGTATTTTCGTAAACACCCCCTAGACAAAAGTTGGATGATCACGCCATTGGTATTAACATTGCTTTTGCCGCCAACCTTACCGGTTTGGATGGCAGGTGTTGGTTCAGCGTTTGGGGTCTTTTTTGGGAAAGCGATTTTTGGTGGCACTGGTCGAACAGTGTTTAATCCTGCCGCAGTTGGGTGGATTTTCTTATTCATTAATTTCCCACGCTATATGGCGACCGATTGGCTTAACCCACAAACCGGGCAAAGCGGTCCTGATATTCCCTTGACAGAGCTTGCGGCCGGCACGTTTGATTATGCGTGGAATGATATATTGCTTGGTAATATACCTGGTGCGATTGGTGAGACGTTTGTACTCGGTATTATTGTACTTGGGCTTGCGCTTATTGTGTTTAAAGTGATTGACTGGCGCATTCCACTGGTAACCATCGGTTCGGCATTTGCTTTGTTAGGCATCGGCCATCTTTTGATGCCAGATACCTTTGCACAACCCTTAGAAGCGGTGTTGGTAGGGAGTTTACTGTTTGCATCATTTTTTGTTGCAACCGATCCTGTTACCGCACCGGTTAAGAAGTTAAATCGTGTGTATTATGCGATTGGTATTGCATTGATTACGGTTGTGATCCGTACCTTCTCTGCGGCACCTGAAGGCGTTGTGTTTGCAATTGTGCTTATGAATGCTATTGGGTCGTTGTTTGAAGACACTGAAGCAAATGTTGAAACAGAAGGAGTTGAAGCAACGTGAAAGATTATCTGAAAATGGTTATATTTGTGTTAATCTTAGGCGTTACAACCGCTACGGTTTTAACGGGAATGGATGCTTTGACGCGTGAACGCATCGAAGAAAACCAATTGATTGTTTTACAAGATGCCATTTTAGAAGCATCTGGTATTACTGATTATGACGATACGATTTCGACATTTGAAGCGAACTTAGAGGTAATCGAAGCTGAAGGCAAAACATTTTATATTGATGGTGAAGGTCGCGTATCATATACGTTTGAAGGGTTAGGTGTTTGGGGACCTATTTTTGGTGTTATAACGTTAGAAGCCGATTTTGAAACCATCGCGTGGATTACAGTCATCGATCAAGAAGAAACCCCAGGCCTTGGTGGTGTGGTTGAAGAGCGAACCTATCTAGATAATTATGTGGGCACTTCTATGTACCCTGAACTTAGAGTGAGTCGCACAGCGGATGCCGATGACATAAACGAAGTGGACGCGATTGCGGGTGGTACAAGAACAAGCGAACGGTTTGAGGCCATGCTCAATGAAGCGTATCAAGCCCATCGGGATGTATGGCTTACTTTACAAGAATCGGCGGGTGATGCGTGATGAATTTCATTCGCATGAAGTATACGAAATGGTTCAATATCTCAAAAGATGGCTTAAGCAAAAATAACCCAATCATGATTGCCGTACTGGGCATTTGTTCGGCGCTTGCGATTACCAACCAAGTTGAAAATGCGCTTGCGATGGGGGCGGGGGTTACTTTTGTTATTGTTGGAAGTTCTGCCGTTATTTCTATAATTCGAAACTTTATCCCTGCGCGGTTGCGTATGGTTACATACATGGTGGTTATTTCCTCGTTCGTTATTTTAGTACAAATGTTTTTAGAGGCATATTTCCCATTTATTTTTGCAGCACTTGGGCCTTATTTAGGACTCATCATTACGAACTGTATTGTCATGGGCCGCGCCGAAGCGTTTGCATCAAAAAACCCTATTCGCTACACACTTGTTGACGGGCTTGCCAACGGGCTTGGGTATACGTATGTGCTCGTGTTAATTTCTATTGTGCGTGAGGCGCTTGCGTTTGGGACTATCTTAAACATTCGCGTAATGCCTGAAGCTTGGACAGATTGGGTTGTCATGGCCATTGCGCCGGGTGGTTTCTTTGTGCTCGGTGCTATCATCTGGATCTTTAGGGAGTTGACGAATAATTATGAAAATGCGTAACTGTTTGTTAGAAAGAAAGGGTGAAAATCATGGCTGATGGACCTAGTGTATTTGAAATATTTATTGGCTCTATTTTGGATAATAATATTGCTTTGGCGTTTATTCTTGGAATGTGTCCGCTTATTGCGGTATCTACAAGTGTTAAAAATGCTAAAGGCATGGGGTTAGCAGTCATTTTTGTGGTAACCTTGACTGGGATTATAAACTATCCGATTTATGTGCTGTTGCAACGGGTTGAAGCGACATACATCGCGCTGCTTGTTTTCATCATTACCATTGCGGCAACCGTACAATTTATGGAAATGGTTATTGAAAAATATTTCCCAGCTCTCTATAACGCGTTTGGGATTTTCTTACCGCTTATTACGGTTAACTGTGCTGTGCTCGGTGTCTCGTTATTCTTTGTCAACCGTTCATACAATTTCATCGAAACTGCATCATTCTCTTTAGGAAGCGGTATTGGGTGGATGTTTGCGATTTTACTTTTGGCTGGCGTGCGAGAAAAACTCGGGCGGTTTGGAAATGTTCCAAAAGGTTTACAAGGACGCGCAATGGCGTTTATTATACTTGGAATCTTGTCATTAGCTGTCATTGGTTTTGCCGGCTTGGCAAGTGTTCAATAAAGGAGAATCCCTATGAACTGGTTTGTACCGATTGTATTGATTGGGGTGCTTCTCATTATCACCCTACTCTTAATCATTGCGGATAAATACTTAGGCGCTGGTGGTGAGAAAACGCTCAATATTAACAGCGAAAAACCGATGGAAGTGCCTAGTGGTGACACGTTACTTAATACGCTTTCAAAGAAGAAAATATACATCCCATCAGCGTGCGGTGGTAAGGCGACGTGTGGGGTTTGTAAGGTACGTATTTTAGACCCTGTCCCTGATGTCAAGCCAACCGAAGAACCACACTTAACCGCAGAAGAAAAAGCCGACGGCGTACGGTTATCGTGTCAAGTGAAACTGCGCCAAAGCATGCATATTGAAGTGCCTGAAGATAAGTTGAATGCGGAAGAATACAAAGCAAAAGTGGTCAACGTTGAAGACTTGACGTATGATACCAAACTGGTTCGCTTTGAGCTTATCAAGCCTAAAGAGATGAACTTTTTACCCGGACAATACGCGCAATGGCGTATTCCCGGGGTTTAAGTTATCCGGGCGTATTCAATTGCCTCAGACCCAAAAGAAAATAATAGTGTTGAGTTTATTGTTAGACTTGTGCCGGGTGGGCAAGCAACCACATTTGTCCACCGTGCCATGCGGATGAATGATACGCTAACCTTAACAGGACCATTTGGTGATTTCTATCTTCGTGAAGAAAGCAATAAAGACATTATTTGTATTGCTGGTGGTTCTGGTAAAGCACCGATTCGCTCCATTGTACGGCGCTTAGAAGCGCTTGGTATGCCAAGGAAAGTTCGCTATTTCTTTGGCGCACGCACCACGAAAGACCTTTATTACACTGAAGAATTTAATGAAGTGGCAAAGAAGTATGAAAACTTTGATTACATTCCTGCATTATCGCACCCTGAAGATGATGAACAGTGGGAAGGTGAAACAGGATTGATTACGGATGTGCTTGACCGTTTAAGTGGTGATCTATCGGAATCTGAAGCCTATTTATGTGGTTCACCCGGTATGATTGATGCGTGTATCAAAGTGCTTGAAAAGCATAATGTTAAATCTGAAAATGTTTATTATGATAAATTTACAGGATGAGCCATTGGGTTCATCCTATTCTCGTTTCATTGGTTTACCTAGCTTGCACTTTGCGTTATAATCATTTTTAGATATTGACTGAAGGAGTTATTGTATGCAAGCACGCTATTATCTAGCCGGTGTGGTTTTTGCCATATTATTCGGCTTTACCTTTATGTTTTCCAAGACCGCTTTAGATGTTGTTCGGCCGATTGGCTTAATCGCATATCGGTTTTTGATTGCGTTTTTTACATTTGAAGTGATACGACAATTGAAACTTGTGGTCATTCGGTTTGAACGCGTACATTTAAAACCTGTGCTGATTGTGGTCTTGTTTCAACCCGTTTTGTATTTTTTGTTTGAAACGTATGGACTTGATCGTACTACCAGTGGTGAGGCTGGGATGATGATTGCATTAATTCCAATATTTGTGACGATAGCGAGTGCGATGCTTTTGCGCGAAAAACCAACGCGTTTGCAGTTGTTTTTTATCATACTTAGTGTTTCAGGTATTTTACTCATTCAGTTCGCCAGAAGTAGGGGCGATATTGACCCTGAAACGATAGGTTTCTTATTGCTTTTAGGGGCGGTTATATCCGCAGCACTTTTCAACATCGCTTCGCGCAGCGCTTCAAAAACCATGAAACCACAAGAATTAACGTATTTTATGATGCTTTTTGGGGCCGTCATCTTTAATACGATTTATGTTGTGACACTCATCATTGAAGGCACACCACTTGATTATGTACGCAACCTTAGGGAGGTTTCATTGGTGGTACCACTTATTTATTTAGGGGTCTTTGCCTCAATTGGTGGATTTTTCTTAGTCAATGTCACGTTAAAAAATATGCCAGCCCACGTGTCAAGTATTTTCGCGAACTTGGCAACGGTTGTGGCAATTACTGCTGGTTATGTATTTTTAAACGAATCCCTTTATTGGTACCATTTTGTCGGAAGCGCAATGATTTTGATTGGTGTTTATGGTACGGTGCGTTTGAACCAACGCGTGAAACGCTTAAGTCAACACTCGAAAGGCTATATTGATAGGTGATTAAGATGGATAAAGAGTCTTCTAAACTGCAATCTATTTACGGTGCGCCTGATATTGAAGAAGCAACGTTACCCAAAGAACCTTCGGCGTTTGTGCAAGTGCTTGAAAAAATCGGTATGGTGGTGAGTGGGTTCTTTTTCCCTCTCATTACAATTATCATTGCGTATGTACTTTATTATGAGCGTATGAAGGCGTCGATTTATATGTTCATTGGGGCGTTTGCAGGGATTATCAATTTCTATATTGCGTGGCGTTTTGCGATTCCATTTTTACGCATTTTACCACCGCCCGCCGACTTGTCTACCTTTTGGATGATTTTGCCGTTTATGCATTACGCGTTTATTGCGGTGGGGCTTTTCTTTGTGCTCCGTTATCTCGTGCGTAAACGATTGTTTAAAATTCCTTTGAATGAACTAAACAATACCTTTACCGATTCTTTACCCGTTAAAAGGCGCAACCGCTTTTTATGGTTTTTCCTTGGGTTTATGTTGCCGTTTTTAGGGTTGCCAATGGCATTTTTGTATTCGCAAGAACACGACCGTAAAGCGAAGTATTTATACGGTGGTTCGATGACGATTTTGTTTATTTCATCGTATGCGCCGATGGTGCTTATGCAGCTAAGTCGTTGAAATAATACATAATTTTGCGTATAATATAATTATGTTAAAAACGAAGAAGGGAGCACTACCATGTGGCCGTTTAAACGAAAAAAGCGTGAGACAGAAGAAAAGCCGAAAGACACCTCAACGAAAGATGAAATAGCGCGAGAAGAAAAAGCAAAAAACCGTTATCATGTTTCACAAAATAAAGATGAAGCAAGTGAACACTATAAAGCGTGGCGCGTAAGAAAAGAAGGTTCACAAAAAACCATTAAATACTTTGCCACACAAAAAGAGGCCATTAACCATGCAAAACAACTTGCTAAAGGCAATAACAGTTCTGTTATCATTCATAAGGTCGATGGCAAAATGCGCCGTAAACAATACTAAAAAACCCCCTGTTTGGGGGTTTTTGCTTTTTATAGGGATGAATCGTCGATGGCATCAAGCGCTCCGGTTATGGTCGGGATAACTTTCTTTAGGGTGCCATCTTTAAACGGATTGTCTAAACCAGCAAGTTTGAGTAAATCTACAAAGCTTCGGCTACCGCCCGCTTTACAAAGCGTGACATAACTATCCCAAGCGGCTTCTTTATTTTGCATTGAACGGGTAAAGTATTGGAAAGCACACACTTGTGCTAAGGTGTAATCAATCATGTAAAAGGGAACGGCAAATATATGCATGATGCTTTGCCAACCGTTGCCGTTTTCTAAATACGGTTCATCATCGTAGATGCGTTCTGGATAATACTTTTTATCAACGGCTTGCCACATGGCTTTACGTTCTAAGGCGCTTGCATCAGGTTTTGCGTATACGGCGTGTTGGAATTCATCAATCATGACCCCGTAAGTAATAAGGTTTAGTGCGGTTGAAAGGTGCGAAAACTTGTATTTTTCAGCATCTTTACCAAAGAAATTGTCCGCCCATGGTCTGGCGAAAAATTCCATACTCATAGAATGGATTTCGCTCGCTTCCATCGTTGCCATTAAATATTCTGGGACATCGTGATGACGACTCATAAACATTTGAAAGGCATGACCCGCTTCGTGGGTTAAGACATCAACATCGTGTTTGGTTCCGTTAAAGTTTGCGAAAATAAACGGTGAATCATAGTTTGGAATAAAAGTGCAATAACCCCCACCCGCTTTGCCTTTTTTCGCTTCTAAGTCGAGTAGGTTACGTTCGGTCATGAACGAGAAGAAGGTATCGGTTTCTTCACTAAGGTCGCGATACATTTTTTTCGCTTCATTGAGTAAAAAGTCTTTATCGCCTTGCGGTTTAGCATTGCCGCTTTTAAAATCGATGCCATCATAGTGATATAAGGTTTCTAAACCGAGGCGTGCTTTGCGCTTTTTGCCGAGTTCTCGGTTAATCGGCACAATGTATTCAGCAAC
The DNA here is from genome assembly GCA_003559235.1 of Mollicutes bacterium. Taxonomy (GTDB): domain Bacteria; phylum Bacillota_I; class Bacilli_A; order Izemoplasmatales; family Izemoplasmataceae; genus PWME01. Next base: position 33,999 of record PWME01000161.1, read on the forward strand.
TTGATCACGGTAGCTTTTTACATCGTCTGCATTGTAATCTAACCTACCAAGCCGGTCGTAAGCGAGTTCGGTAAACGAAGGATAACCAAGCGTTTTGGCAATATCGGTGCGCACTTTGACAAGTTTATCATATAGGTTGTCTAAAGTCTCTTCGTGTCCCGCAAAAAATGTCATGACTGCTTTGTTTGCGCGCTTGCGAACCGCGCGATCACGGTGTTGCATAAACGGTGACATTTGGCTGATGTTATAGGTTTCGCCATCAAACTCGATGTTTGCGGATGCGAGCAACTTTTGATGTTCATTGGCGAGTTTGTTTTCTTCTTGGAGTTGTGGTACGATTTTGTCGCTAAAAGTTTTTAAGGATTGTTCGGCTTGCTTAAAAAGCAGTGCCCCCTTTTCTTTTTCTAAGGCATCGCGAAACGGGCTTTTAACAAGGGCAGCATAAAACTGGTTGTTTAGCTGACTAAAAAGGGGGCCGTTTTGATTGAAAAACGCTTTCTCTGCTTCATAAAATGCATCGGTTGTATCTAAACTATGACGAATGCTGGCCAGGGTTGCCATGGTGCGAAAATCAAAGCGGATGGCATTGATTTCATCAATTGCTTTTTTCTGTTCATCGATGTTCTTTGCTTCATTAAAACGTTTTAAGACATCTGTGAAGCGTTTTTTGGTTGTGTCCATGTTTGGACGTTCGTACCTATAGTCTTCAAATTTCATGAAAAAAGTCCTTTCTTTAGACAATTTGTGTGTCACAATCATAAACATTGTAACATGGAAGTGTGTGGTTTATAGATATCCGCATGTAAAAAGTCAAAAACAGGCTTTCGTTTTTTAGTACTTTCTTATATAATGGAATAGGTGTAAATAGTTCCGGTAGCTCAGTGGATTAGAGCGGCAGCCTCCGAAGCTGTAGGTCGAGGGTTCGACTCCCTCCCGGAGCGCCATCCGACATAACGAAGGGTTGAGTACGCTTTAAATCCATTGACCACCAATGTATTTTACTAAGTGATTACTGCACGATGGATTATGGGGTGCGATAATATGATCGCCATCAATGGATGGTTTAGCTCTTAATGGCGTGGTTTATCAAGTATATGAAGTGCTGCATGTTATATTTAAGGATTTTTTTCCTGCTTGTCAGCATTTTTTATTTACGGTACAATTCATATGGGTGAATTGCCATATTAAAGGTTTTTTATGTAATACACAAATTTGAATGAACTCGGTGATGACATGGTGCATTTTATTGTTATAAGCGTTGTGCTTTTGGGGATTGCTTTGATTGTGATGGGGGTTAAGGATCGTTTGAATCACAATACTTTGTTAAAAGCGTTTGCACTTGTGCTTTTTGTCGTGTTTTCAGCGGGCTTGATTCAACGCCATGCTATTGATGGGTCATTCAACTTGTTTGGGTTTGATACCGATACAACGGATTATGGGTATTATCCTGACACGTGGATTTTTTCAGTTGGAAAAAGCTTTGCCATTATAATGTTGAGATGGTTAACGCTCTTTGTGGCAACGTGGGCGATTGCGTGTGGGATTAAGCCACACCGCTTTATTGAGAAGTTGGTTGCATTCGTTGGTGTGCCACTCAGTGTTTTAAACATTGTCTTTTTAGAGTCCCATATAATCGCTTCGGTAGGCGAGTTCGATACATATGCGAATTTTCAAGCTATACAAATCATTGCAAGTATTACATTTCTCGGTATTGTGAGTGGTGTCTTATTTGTTAAAAACATACGTACCATAGCGTTTAATCGCCGTGCATTATTGATGGGTATCGGTGTGGTTGGGTTAACGATGTTTGCGGTTATGCCCCAAGGGTTACTTTTTAATTTCTTTGGTTATTTGGGTGAAGACCCGGTTGATTTCACACCCATTCATATAATTGTTATTCTTTTTACGTTTGTGGTGATGATTTTAGGGTATATAATTATGCGCAACCGTAGCATGCGTGCGAAAGAAATTATGTTAATATTTTTTGTGTTGGCATCGTATTTTCAGTTTTTCTATTTACGCCGTTCTGGGTTATCGGGCTTACCCTTGCACTTATGCAATACAGCGGTTATCTTAATGTTATTTGGCTTTATTTTTAGGTGGCAAAGTTTTTTCTACTTTACATATTTTGCGAATGTTATCGGGGCGTTGGCCGCCATTATGGTGCCAGATTTCAACCGTGATTTCACAGATTTACGGACCATCCATTTTGGCTACAATCACATGTATGCTTTTGTGATTCCGATTTGGGGTGTTGCGTTGCATTATTTTAACCGCCCACGATTACAACAGATGTTAAAGGCTTTGGGTGTGTTTTCGATATACTTTGTGGCCATGGTTATTTTTAATCCGTTGGTCGAAAATTTCGATATATCAACGAATTATTTCTTTACTTATAACGATCATTTGCCAGATATGTTTGGCGTGCGTTGGATTTTTTACGATTATGTTGAAACGGTCGAAGTATTTGGTC
>PWME01000035.1 GCA_003559235.1 Mollicutes bacterium
AAATCGAATCCTGATGGTACGGTAAACGTTGAAGCGTTAAAAGAGGTGCTTGATGATACCGTCGCTGGCATTATGCTTACCAATCCCAATACGTTAGGCATGTTTGAAAAAGATATATTAGAAATCGCCAAGCTTGTCCATGAAGCGGGCGGGTTGCTTTATTATGATGGCGCAAACTTAAATCCATTACTCGGAAAAATACGTCCTGGTGACATGGGCTTTGACATCATGCATATTAACTTGCATAAGACGTTCTCTACCCCACATGGTGGCGGTGGCCCTGGTAGTGGTCCGGTTGGCGTTGCGAAGCGTTTGGTGAAATACTTACCGGTCCCTGTGGTTAAAAAATCTGGAGACACGTATACCATTGAACGCACCAATGGCACAACGCTCGGACAAATTTCACACTTCACAGGCAATATCGGCGTTGCGATGAAAGCCTATAGTTATATTCTTACCATAGGTAAAGAAGACTTGAAGAATATCGCAAACTATAGTGTCTTGAACGCCAACTACATTAAAGAATCCTTAAAAGATGTCTTTACGTTACCAATCTCTGGTGTATGTAAGCATGAGTTTGTCTTTGATGGCCTCAAAGATAAGTCAACCGATGTCCAAACCATTGACGTTGCGAAACGGTTGCTTGACTTTGACATGCATCCACCAACCGTATATTTCCCAATCATATACAAACAATCAATCATGGTTGAACCACCAGAAAACGAATCCAAACAAACCATTGATGCATTCATTGAAGCGATGCGAACCATTGCCAAAGAAGCAAAAGAAGATCCTGATAAAGTGAAAAACGCACCGTATACAACGGTGGTTAAACGACTCGATGAAGCATTAGCCGCACGTAACCCAGTGGTTAAGTACACAGATATAGAAAAAGCGTAATAAAAAGGGCGTATCAACGCCCTTTTTGCATGAAAAAAACGGCACAAAAGTGCCGTTTGAGTTAGTCTTCAGTTTCTTTAAAGGGACCTAAGGCATCATCATAAATATCGCTAAATGTGGCAGGTGGTAAATCAAGTAAATTGGCATACTCTGTGATTAAGAATGTTAATCCAGGAAAGTTTTCATCGCTACCAACATATTTTCCGTTGCCATCAAGTTTATCATCAAAGGTATTAAATTCATAGGTTCCACCGATACCAGTCGTTTCTGTAAACCAGTATTCATAGTAGGTTTCTCCTTTTTCTAATATATAGCTTGGCACATCTTGTTCGACTGAGCGAAAAGCAATAAAGTGGAAAAAACTTCCTGGTGCTGCCCGTAGTTCACGGTCAATACCGTCGGATTGAGGGTCCGCTTCGATAATCATATCGCCGCCCACAAGAATGGTAAGGCTCGTGTTTTCAATAACGTGACGCCTTACAATGGTTAAGTTACCTTCGACAATGATTAACCCACCAAGATCGGTTTCGCCCCCAACAAGGTTATGAATACCTTTCAAGGTTAAATCACCAGTCACAACTAACATGTTTCCATTCAATTTGATTTCAGTGTTTGCGCCAGCACCATCCCCTTGATTGGCAGATGTGAGTTCTAAATTCCCATCCACATACACATTGCGCGTCATATCAAAGGGTTGATTCCCACCGCCCTTAAATTCATCTTCAAATGCGGTCGAACAATCATTCCCACACTCTATCCCATCGCCATCTGGATAGGGGGTAGGATCAAGGAATGACATAAAGGAATCGAAGACATCACCAACACTTTCAAAAGCGTCTTCAGGGTCGATGGTACCTTGTTCAGGGTCAGCTTTAAGTGCTAGAAGGAGTTCTCGGAAAATTCGACGATTGTTTTCGCGTCTAAAACTGACGACATAGGTTCGGCTAACACTATCTTCATCGGGGATGTCTTTCAATGAAATACTCAATATATCATCAATGTCTCGTTCAATACCAAAGTTTGCAAGATAATAAGCTTCAACGGTTTCTCTGTACGCTTCGATAATCTCAAACCTTGTTTCATCTTCAAATGCATTGAGTGCATCTTTAAAAGCATCTCGCAAGGCTTCTTGATCATCGCCTTCAAAGCTACGCATGGTTTGATCGAGTGACGTTTTAATGTCATTAATAACACTATTGACAATCGCGCGAGCGAATTGTTCTTCATTGGTGTTTTGTTGGATTGTGTTGGTTCTCGTTGCGACATTAAACGTGTAAGCAGACGTTGTGGTGAGGGCAAACGAAAGTAAAACGATAATAATAACTGCAGCGCTAATGACGCTACCCCGTTCATTTTTCATGATAGTTTGCCTCCTTCTTTAATAAAATAGGGTTGAGCGGTAGGTTCGTGCGGGTAAAGTATTATTGTTTAATAATCGGTATGATACCACCAAATCAAAATGTAAGAACGTGTTGGCACATGTGGTATCATCTTCTTGTCCAGCATAATTTAAGTTGCGTTTATCCGTTTTTACGCATTGAGACATACGTATTTCTGAGCCTTCTTCAATGACAAGTCGCGGATTGGATAATCGTGTAGGGTTTTGTAAAAATTCATTGATGATTGTGTCTTGTTCATTTTCGAAATCGCCTGGATCCCCTTCATAAGGGAGTTCGCCAAAATAGATAGCGTCTTGATTGATATCTAATACAAGTAAGTAGGGTGTAAAAACACTCCGATCTAAAAGAATTTGATCTTCGACGATAACGGGCTCAAACTCCGTAAACATAATGAAAACATTTTGGTAATCTTCATATTGGTCGGAAATATCTTCAATTGATTTAAAGCCCATATCTTGAAACTGACGACTTAAGAAGTCGTTCATTTCGAAGATGGCTTGGTCAAGTTGATTGCTATAATCGATTTCATTTTTGGTGACGAGTGTTGTGGTTAATAAACTCATCAATAACATTATTACGATAGATGCAACAGATATTGAAACCAAAACCTCAAATAATGTTAACCCTTTTTGATTAATCATTCGCCAGCCACCCCCTCACGGGTGAGCAAAGAATCACGAATAATGACATCGC
>PWME01000118.1 GCA_003559235.1 Mollicutes bacterium
CAACCATTGCATTGTCATCACGAGCATCCTTAATAACGTGGCCTTCACCATCTCGGTAGACTGGTTCAAAGCCATTCTTTTCAGAAAAAGCATTCAACCACACAATGACATCACGCCACGATACGGACGTAACGGGTTTTAAACTCGCGTCTGTTGGCATGTCACCAATATCACCCGTAGACCCTTCACGTCCAATGTTTTGGAAATGATAACCATTGGCTTCAGCCCACAAACGCACTTCAAACCAGAACGCATAGGTTGTTTGTGTCGTTGCCATAAAATATCCACCTCGCACCGTAGCACGTCCTTCATCATCAAGGCCTGTTGGTATTCAATAATCAGTATCTTCTTCTCCCACTTGAACCAATGAAAATTGTATATCCCATACTACATAAATTGTCACATGACTTGCTGGCATAAGCGGAGGAATTTCATCCGCCCACGCAATAAACACGTGCCCTTCTTTATTTGGTACAAAAGTTTCAAGATAGCTTAAATCATAGTTATAATCAACGGTTTCTTGATAGAGCACGGTTTCTTCATCTCTAAGTGTAATGGTATACGTGTTAACCTCCCACTTTGCATAAAGCGTCACACTCTCAGTAACTAAATCTGAATCAAAATCCCACATCGCTTTGACTGTCTCACCTTCATCATCACTAATGTACCAGCCAATTAGTGTATGCCCTTCTTTAAGCGCTTCTACAAATTCTAAAGGACTTTGTTCCTCAATCTCTAACGCATCAATATCGCTTCCGCCCATAGAATCAAATGACACCGTATAAACATAACTAACTTGCTCGTTCACTACACAACCAAAAATAGCCAACATAAGCGTTGGCATAACTATAAAAGCAAGTAAGAACTTACCGATTTTTTCATGCGAATCTCTTCCTTACAAAAAGATTATTTTACTTAATAATATCATGAGAATATATTTTTGAACATATATTACTTTACACCCGGTTATTATCATTTTTACTTATTAACGTAAAGTGTTACAATAGAAGTAAATTTAGATGAAGGAGCAAAACGATGAAAAAAAATCTACTAATTGTATTCCTAATGATGCTAATAGGTGTTATGGGTGCATGCGTAAACCCAGGCCCTTCAGAACCAAATGGAGACAATGCTCTAAAGCCACTTACGACCAATCATACCGATGAACTAAGATTAGAGCGTGAGTATGAAGGGTATGACTTTATTGAAGATGGTATTGGTGAAGTCGAACTTGTCAATTGCAAAACTGGTCATGAAACAGATTTTCGTGAAATTGATGGTGATGAAACCTTTACCACACGCTATTTAGGCGTTGCGACCCCTGCACCATACACCAACCCTCCAGAGCCTTGGTCTTTAGACGTTACCGAATATGTATGCAATGTTTTAACAGGCGCGGTTAGAATAGTTTTAGAAGCCGATCCTGAATCATCACGCAGAGACGGAACGAATAGGCAACGGTATTTAGTGTATGTATGGTATGACAATGGAAATGGCGAGTTACGTAATTTAAACCTTGAACTGATTGAGCTTGCTTATACGCCTTATACGGGAAATTCTTCCTTATATGGTGACATTTTCATGGATGCTTGGTTTGAGGCACAAGACACAAACCGAAGAATTTGGGGCGAAGATGACCCTGACCCACGTACAGGTGATTAATTGTTAATGTATCACAAAAAAGCAACAAGTATGAAAATACGTTTGTCTTGAAATCAGACAAACGTATTTTTTTATAAACAATTGTGATGAATCAATTTAGTATTTAATGCAATAAGTTGCCAGAAACGTCGGAATATTCATTGTATGCAAATGTCCTTCACCATTCGTATCCTCATATAAATCTTTTAACACAAAACCAGCTTCAAGCTGGCCACCTATTTGATCTTTTAATGTGTGAGAAAACTGAATACCCATATTGTCCTGAATGCTTTTTTTGTATAAAGTTTCATCTGTTGTTGGGTCAAAGGGCAAAGCATTGACAATACTTGATTCATCATTGTCTACGATAAAATTTATGCCGTTATCTAAACCAGAAAGTAACCTACCTCCCTTTTTTAAGACCCGGTATGCTTCTTTAAAAACATGATGCACATCTTTAACATAACAATTGGAGACCGGGTGAAACACTATATCAAAGGTCTCATCGTCAAAAGGCAATCGTTTTGTCATATCGCCATGGACAATATCAATCTCGTACCCTTCGCGTTTTGCGATTTCTCGCTCACTTTCTAATTGTTTAATGGAATAATCAATAACTGTGCATAATGCTTCACATGCCGCAAAAATAGGCATCTGTTGGCCACCCCCCGATGCAAGGCCTAATACTTTAACGCCTTTAAGGTTAGGAAACCAATGCTTAGGAACTGCTTTGGTTGGGGTCAAAACAACCTCCCATTCACCATTAAGCGCTTTACGGTAAGTTTCAGATGTGATGGGTATTCCCCAAGTCCATCCTTCACGAACCCATTGATCGATGGTACTGGCATTAATATCTTGATATTTTTTCATAAAGCACCTCAGCATTATAATACCTTAATTGTGGCACAATGATGCGTAATGGTCAATCTAAACACAATCCATGGTCCAAAAAGAAAAAGCCTATCTTCAAAAGAAAGATAGACCATGAATTATTTACATTTAATACAATCATTCAATATAGATAGAAACCGTGGTATCTGTATCCGATTCTCTTGCATCTCGATAACATAAAGTGTAATCATCATCGAGTTCAACCGCAAACATACAGTAATCGTCTGATTCAATAACTTCATAGTTTTCATTAAAATACGCATCTACCCATTCAAACGCATCGACACCATCAATGGTATCACTTTGTACATTTACCCAACTTGTCTCGTAGTTCTTAAGGTTACGACCCGCATGCATGGCATTGTATTGATATTCAGTCATTTCAGGAAATGTGAGGCGGTACACAACCTCTATGCCTTCATCCGTATGAACGGCTAAAGGGGCTTCAAA
>PWME01000018.1 GCA_003559235.1 Mollicutes bacterium
CCGCTACCCTGCTGATCTGAGTGAACAGGCCGATTATGTGGGAGAAGCCGATTCGGCCGGAACGGTTAATTTCAATTACCTGAGAGAAGGGAAATACAAGGCGTTCTGGCTGGATGATCGCAACAGGAATCGCCGCTGGGACCGGGACCGGGAAGCGGCACAGCCGTTCCGGACAGATACCGTTGAACTAAGCCGGGCTGACGAGAAAGATCTCGGCAGTGTTTATGTCATTCGTCAAGACACCATTGCGCCGGTTTTACAGGCTGTGGGAATGCTCTCTGAAGTGCGGCTCAGAATGCGATTCAGTGAAGAAATTGTATTTGAGGAAGGAGCGGGGATCGATATTTTTCATGAAGACGAGACCCGGGTCTCGGCGATACCGCTGTATGTGGATCGTGAAAACACCAATATTCTTTATGCCGAAGCGCTGGAGCCGCTTCCCGATAACTCGCCCTATCGTATAAAGTTGGAGGGGATTAGCGATCCGTCGGGTAATTACGCAACGATAGGTATCGATGAGTTTCCGGGATCGGATCAGGCCGATACCACATTCGCCCGGTACATCGGCAATGATACCCGGCAGGGCATTGCTCCCGACCAACCACTGATTATCCGTTATGCCAAACTCCTTCATGACAGTCCGGATGTACTCGACTCCCTGATTGTAGTGGAAAGCCAGACTACTCACAGTCCCTGGCCTCATGCCGAAATATCCGACAATCTGTTGTTTATTTATCCCGACGGAGAATGGCAACAGGGTGAAGATTATGAAATCAGAGTATGGGACGAAGAACGACTGGAACGCAGAACCATTCAACCCGTATTCCATTACGAGGATAACCTCGGAGCAATTGATGTCCTGGTTGAAGAATCCGCAACCGATACGACCAGGCATCATGTTGAGCTTGTTGACGAGCAGGGAATGGTCATCCGTGACAGAACTTTTGGACTGGAAACCACTCTGGAGGGTATTCCCGAAGGCAGCTACACCCTCACGGTCTATGAAATTCGGGAGGATCATCCGGGATGGGATCCCGGAAAAGTGGATCCATACCGCAAACCGGCACGTTATTTCATCCGCAGAGATGTACCGGTGGAACCGGGGTTTACAGGTCAGGTTTATGTCGAGTGGCTATAAGGATCATCGGCAAAACAGCAGCGGTTTCGTGTCTGGTCATCAGCGAAATGGCACAAATACAGCATTATGGCACGTTAGTGTGATGGCCCCTGACAGAAAAGTTCCCTGTGCAAAGGGGCACCGGATTATCCGAACACCGGCTTAATCGAAAATGAGAACGGCTCGTAAATAACTATGAGATTATTCGCAATTCTGATAGTACCGGTTTTGCTGGTATATGCTCCCGCTTTGTATGCCGGATCCGGTGTGACGGATACCCTGATGATCGATGAAAACAAAATGGTCGATGGACTGAAAGGGGCCCGCTCCATGGTATACCGTGCAACTAACGAGCTGTTTATCACCGAAGCTTCCGCAGACCGCATTGTTTCCTATCGCATTTCATCCGGAGACGACGATATCCCGACCGAACCGGAAAGCAGCAGCCTGCCCGACCTTTATGCACCGGACGGAATCGCGCTGTTGCTGGATACATTCATAGCCGTGATAAGCTCCGGATCCGACCGGGTTCACATTCTCGACGAAGAACTCGAATACAGGCACACCCTCTCTGTTCCCGGCTGGGTGCCCGGGAGTGAATCGTTCACGCCCGCCGACGTAACCGGCAATGACATCGGGGAAATTTATATTCTGGACACAGAAAGCAGAAGAATCTATCATTTTAATGCGAACGGCGTTTATTTGCAGCATTTCGAACCCGAACATCTGGAATACCCCGTTTCCATCGAATATGCCGATGAGTCCCTTTTTGTTGCCGACACAGGAACGAAAAACATGGTTGTTATGACCGAACGGGGAAGAAATCTGGCCAACATCGGTACATTCCCGGATTTGCGCCGCGTCAGAGTTTATCAGGAAAAGATCTGGGTGTTATCCGGAAGCGTAATTCACCTGTTCAATATGTACGGAGAGCACCTGGGAAACTGGGCAATGAAGAACAATTCCGAAAAACTGCAGGATATCGTTGTTCTCGACGAACAGCTGTTTCTATTAACATCCGGTTCTTTGTATTATTCCGGGGTTATCCGGAAATAATCTCCCGACATTTCACATATGACTACTCATATCCAATTCTCCATAAACAATAATTCGGGCTATCGCCGTGTGCTTCACGCTATCCTGGCCATTTTGACCGGTGTGCTGGTGATGCTGTGGCCCGATGCACTGTATTATATTGTGGGGTCTTACCTGATAGCCACCGGACTCGTTTTCCTGTTTTTCCGGACACCGTCATTCATGGTGGCAGCTCCTGTGGTGGCCGGTATATTCATTTTCATCTTTCCGGCGTTTATACCTTACTTTTTTGCGTTTTTTTTGTTGGTTATCGGACTTGGATCCCTTCTGAGCGGTGGATTGACCCCGTTTGCCGTCATTCCGCTGGCGGCGGCAGCGCTGCTCCTGATGTTTCCGGATATCATATCCATCATAGTCGCTGCGTTTTTACTCCTTTATGGCTTTACTTCCATCGTGGCGATGATTCGTTCAAGACAGAAAGACAAGGATATTGTGGAAGTTTATTGAGAAGCTTATTGTAGAGGTTTGTTAAGAAGTTAATTGACAGAACGCCCTTTGGCTAAATGATTTTTTTGCGCAGAACGGAGTTTCAATGAGTATATCGAATTTAAACCATCTCAATTCAAGAGAGTGGGGGGCAGCAGTTTTGGTGCTGTTGCTTTCCTTTGCAGTGGTATTCGGGTCACGGTACAGCCGCTTGCACAGTGAATCGGCGATAATGATATCCGAATCCACGGTTTTGTTGATACATGATCAAATTAATACCGGCGAACTGATCGAGAAACTGGCAAAACAACCCGGAATTCAATTTGACCGGGAGGA
>PWME01000135.1 GCA_003559235.1 Mollicutes bacterium
ATACCATTATGGCTAACTTAAACATTCGAGAAAAAGAATATCAATTGCAAGCAGATTTTTTACACACCATCACATTTGAAGGCAGTGAAGGGAATGCGTTTGATACCATTGCTGCGTGTGGTAAAAACGCAACGGTATTACATTATACACAAAACCGTGATGCGCTTAATGATAACGCTTTAATCTTGTTTGATTTAGGGGCTTTACATCGACACTATGCTGCAGATATTTCTAGAACCTATCCAGTTTCTGGGACGTTCACCAAAAGACAGCGTGAACTGTATAACGTCGTACTTGATGTGAACAAAGCCACCATCGAACAAGTTAAACCTGGCATGACGTGGAAAGCATTGAATGAGTTTGCGAAAGATTTACTCGCAAAAAAGGCGGTACAAGCTGGCGTCATCAAAGAAGAAGCGGACATTGGTCAAGTTTATTACCATTCTATTGGCCATTTCTTAGGGTTAGATGTGCATGATGTCGGCCTTTATGATGAACCGTTTAAACCGGGTATGGTTTTAACGATTGAACCTGGTTTATATGTGGAAGATGAAAAAATCGGCATCCGTATTGAAGATGATATTTTGGTTACTGAAAACGGATATGAAAACTTAAGTAAAGACATTGTAAAAGAAGCTGACGATATTGAAGCAACCATTAAAGAGCTAAAGAAAAGGACTTGAAAAAGTCCTTTTTTAACCCCGATTTACCTGTGAGGTGACTATGTTATCACGTGACGTATTACTTAACGATATTGAATGGGTGATTGAAAGGTTAAATCGCCGCGGGAAAGATTATGCGTATTTGCGGAAATTTCCTGCGTTAGATCGCACCTATCAAAAGATTCAAACAGAAATTGTCAAGTTTAAAAAAATGCGTAATGAGATGGATAAGAAACTTGGCTACCGTCATATTGAATCACGTTCAAATCGCAAAGTTTCAGAAAAGAATAAACGCGCACTTGAACAGCTCAATGCGTATGAAAAAAAGGCGAAAGCCATCGAAAAGCTTATGGATGCCATGCTAAAACGCACACCAAATATTCCCGACCCTTCGGTTTCAGTGCATCAAGCGAATAAGCGAGCTTATGTTGAATCATCGCATGGTTATGATTCAATCAAATTTGAAAAACAGTTTATCGAATCCCTTAACGATTTTAGTGATGAATATTATGGACAATTATTATCTATGTCGTCATTACAGGATGAACGCTTTTCACATACTTCATTACCGAAAACCTTGCTGTATCATAATGATAAAACAGTAGGGGTGGTGTCAATCACTAAGAAAGATGAGGCTGAAACACGTTACGCAGAAATCATCACAATGCTCAGTAACTTATTAAAACAACAAGGCATTACTCATACCATAGAAGATGTTAAAGCATCATCATTACATGATGCAGCGTCTATGGAAACGAGGTTAAGCTTCTTTAACCACAGTATTAGGGTAATCAATACTGACACATATTACGCAAGACGATACAATATAACACATACATCAAGTCAAAAAAAATCTTATGACTATCCTTCCATAATTATTGTATTGCCAATAAAATATCTCATGTCACCATAACGCAGTGATACAAGGAAAATCATTATCAAATAGATGATAAAAATGAACGAATTTTTCAACGCCTTATCTTTAGGGCTTTATGCTATAATGGCGGTGAGGTGTTTGGCATGGATTACGTACTTGGAACGGTTCGAAACGTCACATTTTTTAATGAAGAAAACCATTATTGTGTGGTAAAGATTGACGTCATTGAAACAAGTGTACAAGAAGGCTTGTTCGAGGCGTCTTTTGGTGGTGTTGTTACAGTTGTTGGACACTTCGTAAAACCGATAAAAGGTGAACGGTATCGCTTTTACGGTGAAACGGCTGTCCATCCTGTGCATGGGAAACAGTTTCAAGCTAAAACCGCTGAAAGTGTTGGAGAGACCACAGAAAGTGGTCTTATTGATTATTTATCAAGTGATTTATTTAAAGGCGTGGGTGAAAAAACAGCCGAACGCATTGTCAAACACTTAGGCACTGATGCCATTGCGAAGATTCTTGAAGACAAAAGTGTGTTAGATGATGTTAAAAAAATTCAAAGTGTTGTTAAAGACACTTTGTACAACGGTTTGGTTGAACATAAAGCGATTGAAAAAACGTTGATTGAACTGTACGGCTATGGCATTAGTTCAAAAATTGCGATGCGCATTATTGATCACTATAAAGATCAAGCCTTAAGACGTTTAAAAGAGAATCCATATAAACTCATTGATGATGTTGAGGGGATTGGGTTTGAACGTGCCGATGCCATTGCAAGTTCGTTAGGGTTTGCGCCAGATCACCCTGAGCGGATTAAAGCGATGCTTGTTGCGTTGTTTAAGTTTTATGCATTAGAACAAGGCCACACAACCTTGCCAGTTGAAGGGTTTTTAAAACGTGCGCATGCCCGTTTAAACAAAAATGCTGAGCTTGTCGATGAAGAAACATTACAATCACACTTTGATACCTTGCTTTCTCACGGTAGATTTATGATTGAAGATGACATGCTTACGTTAAAACGTATCGTGGATGCTGAACAAGAAGTGGTCGCGAAAATTCGTAGTTTACAAGCTAGTCCATTAAAAATTGATGAAAAACGTGCCAATGCACTGATTGATAATTTTGAAAAACACGAAAAGATTCATTATACTCAAAAACAACGCGTTACCGTTTTATCGGCTTTGAAGCACCGTACGATGATCTTAACCGGCGGACCTGGAACGGGAAAAACAACGGTCATTAAAGGGCTTGTCAATGTGTTTTATAAGTATCATAATCTAAAAGAACCCAAACCCAATGAAGCATCAAATATTCATTTGGTAGCCCCTACAGGTCGTGCTGCGAAAAGAATGCAGGAATCGACGGGGTATCATGCGTTGACCATCCATCGTTTTTTAGGGTATGGGTTTGATGGGATGTTTG
>PWME01000256.1 GCA_003559235.1 Mollicutes bacterium
ATTGATTAAATAAGTATATTATTTTTATTTTTTCAAACTGTTTGTAAGATTTAAATATCTAAATAAAGCCATTTAGCTGGAAAATCTAAATCCCCTCGACTCCACGCTTTTTGCAAAAATCACTAAAATCCAAATCCCCTCAAATCCCAGAAAGACAAATAGGAATAAACTGATCAAAAATATCTAACTTTTTAGTTTATTTCACCATATATTGCTTAATTTTTGATTGTAAATAAAAAAGTCTATTCCAATAAACCGCTAAACAAAGGCGTTAAACCGATATTTAGGGAGTGGAATAAACTTTAAATGTCATGATGGTGGAGTTGAGGGGATTTGAACCCCTGTCCAAAGCCGTCGCTACTCAACATTCTACATGCTTAGTTTGTTGAGAAATTTCGCTAGACACCCGGCAACAAACACCCCGGTGACAAGCTAGTCCGATTAGGTTCATGATGTATGCACGGACCGAGCCTACACCATATAGTCCACTAAGTGTCTGCGCGCTCAAGTCCGTGGACTGACCAAAGCGGCAGGCAGCTTATTTCTTAAGCTGCGTAAGCAAATTGTTCATTTCCGGTTATGTTTAACCGAGTGTTTTTACGTGCACGACCACGGCATGCTAATCAAGCGCTAACGACCCTGTCGAATCCAGAATCAACCCCATTACATGTTTATTATACCATATTTATGGTCTAATGCCAATTATTGGTTTTTGTATGACATGGCTTTTTCCATTTGGCGTTTCATGTCTTTTTCTTTTAAGGTGCGGCGTTTATCATGTAGTTTTTTTCCTTTTGCGAGGGCAATTTCAATTTTGCATAACCCATCTTTCAAATATACCTTGGTGGGGATAACGGTATAGTTTTCTTTGGCGATCTTTCCACCCATTCTCGCAATTTCACGCTTATGCAATAACAGTTTTCTCTCGCGTGTTTCATCATGGTTTTGACGGTTGCCATGTGCGTAAGGAGAAATGTGCATGTTAATAATGAACGCTTCGTTATCTTTTATTCTAACGTAGGCGTCCTGAATGCTGGTTTTCCCAGCACGAACGGATTTAATTTCTGTGCCTTTTAAGGCAATGCCCGCTTCAATTGCGTCTTCTAAAAAGAAGTTGCGGGCGGCGTGTTTGTTTGATGCAATGAGTTTCATGTGTCATCACGTCTTTTCTGTTAAACTAAAATCGATTTCTCCTTCAAAAACATTCACGTTTTCGACTTTGATGGTTAAGGCATCACCGATTTTATAAACATTTTTGGTGTCTTCACCGGTTAAGGTTAATAAATCTTCATTAAAGTGGTAATAATCATCACCGAGTTCGCTAATATGGATGAGGCCTTCAACGGTATTGTCAAGGGTGACATAAATGCCAAAGTTTGTGACACTTGAAATAACGCCTTCAAACGTTTGACCGATATGTTTACGCATTGCTTCCGCTTTTTTCATGTCGATAACATCGCGCTCTAAATTGATCGCACTGCGTTCTTTTTCACTCGTAATATCGGCGATTTCTGGAACACGTTGTTCATAATGTGCAACGACCTTTTTGGTTGGTTTTGAGTCAAATAAATAGGTGCGCAGTAAACGGTGCACGAGTAGATCTGGATAGCGTCTTATCGGCGAAGTAAAGTGCGTATAATAATCAAACGCCAAGCCAAAATGGCCGATGTTATGATGGCTATATACAGCTTTTTGCATAGAGCGAAGCATTACCAAGTTAATACCCTTTTCACTGGCTGTATCATCAACTTTTTTTAGTAGTTGTTGGAGCGCTTTGTGTGACATCGCGCGCTGTTTCCCAACCTTAAACCCAAGTGCATCGGCCATCGTAAGCAACGCTTCAAGTTTTTCTTCTTTTGGCGTGTCATGGACACGGTAAATGAATGGCAGTTCCATCCAACGAATATGTTCTGCAATCGCGCGGTTGGCAATAAGCATGAACTCTTCAATCATTTGTTCGCTAACACCGCGGGTTATTTTATGAACTGCTTGGGCGCGGCCATTTTGATCGAGTTCAATTTTTGCTTCATCGCTTTCAAAATGGATGCTGCCTTTTTTGGTGCGTGCTTCAAGCAGTATGTTCGCAAGGGTTTCCATCTGTTCAAACATAGGGGTGAGTGCTTTATGATGATTGCGCAGTGCGTCATCACCCGCTAAAATTTTATTGACATCGGTATAAGTCATCCGTTCATCAGAACGAATGACGCTTGGGTATAAATCAAGCGCTTTAATATTGCCTTTTTCATCTAAGGTTAAATCACACGTAATCGCGTAGCGGTCAACCTTTGGCATTAAACTGCACAAGTTATTGCTTAAGACTTCTGGAAGCATCGGAATAACCCGATCAACGAGATAAATACTCGTGCTTCTCTTTAATGCTTCTTTATCTAAAATACTATTTTCTTGTACGTAATGAGAGACATCCGCAATGTGGACACCCAAACGGTAGCCTTCATCGGTTTTTTGTAAATCAACCGCATCGTCAAAATCTTTGGCGGTTTCTCCATCAATCGTACACATTAAACGGTCGCGTAAATCACGGCGTGTTGCATCAACGTCTATCGTTTTGTCTAATTGATTAGCCGCTTCTAAAACCCACTTAGGAAATACTGGGTCGATGCCATGCTTTAATATTTTAGAAAAAACATCAACCCCAGGCGCATTCATCGGACCAATCACATCGGTTACGATTACTTCCATGCGGCCTTGATAGCCATAAGAAGTAATTTTCGCGCGCACTTTATCATGAACCTTAGCGCCTTTGGTATCTTTCACCACAATGTCTTGATTCATCCGTTTGTCATCGCTAATAATATGATACTCTTTGCCGCGCTTGACGATGGTTCCGATTAAAGACACACGGTTTCTTGATAAGACACGCACGACGTGGCCTTCTTTTAAAAAGCCTTTTTTCCCGCGACGCACTTCAATCAACACACGGTCTTTATGCATTGCATCGGCAATGCCTTGTTCGGGGATATAAACATCGTTTGCATCGCTATCATCCAAATTAACAAACCCAAACCCTTTTTGCTTAATATCAATAACCCCGCGCGCATAGCGCGTTACTTCGATTAGTTGATAACGGTTTTTATGATCTGGGATAATACGCGCTTCAGATTCAAGCGCGTTAATGGTTTTCGCTAAGGTTTTATAATCTTCGCTTGAAGTAAGGTTTAACGCCTCACTCAACATGCGAATATCAAAGCGTTTGGGTCGATGTTCTTCAAGAAAATTAAGAATTGTGTTTTTCATGTTTTCACTCCTGCTTGGCTAGAAAAAAAGAACACTTCGCAGTGTTCTCAGTAAATCATTGTTAAAAGGGCGAAGACGACAAAGGATACCGATGCCGTTAAGGTTGCGCGACTCATGAATAATTCAAAGCCACGTTCCTTTTGGTTGGCAAACAATTCCGACTTCTCACCGGAAAATGCACTTTGCACATCGTCTTTCGAGCTTTGTACAACGACCAAGGTAATCAACACCACAGACGAAATTATAAGCATTATGTCTAAAAATCCAATCATGTTTTTGCCTCCTATAAAGATAATACGATATAGACACTGTAACTGATGACGATTAGCACGCTAGGAATCATATACGTCCATACGTTGCGCGAGCGTTTCCGCAAAAGCGCCACCATGACTATTATAGAGTTTACGAGTCCCAAAATCAAGAGAAAACCAATATTTTCAGCGAGTCCTTGATCCGTCTCAAAGACATCAAAGATATGTTGGCGTAGATTGATGAAGTCAACAACACTAATAATGGTCATGTTAAAGACGTTTGAGCCTAAAATATTGCCGAGGGCAATATCGTAACTCTTTAGTTTAAATAAGGTAATCACCGCGGTCAGTTCAGGCAAGCTGGTGGCGGCACCTAAGAAGATTGCGCCCGCAAAACTTGCACTTAGATTGAGTTCACTTGCAAGCCCATCGGTTACCACGGTAATGAAATAACTGCTAAGAATAACCGCAACCGCCCAAAGTGTAAACCGTATACTCGCGCTTTTTAATGATAGGGCAGAATTAGAAACCACTTTTTCTTGGGGCAGTTCTTGCGACATACTACGAAGCGCAAATATATAGATAATAATAATCATTAAAGAAACAAAACTGAACATAAGGCCGATTGTTATATTAAAAAAATCTATGCCTAAGGCGGTGAAACGAATTGATGCAAACGGCACAATAAAGATTAAATACATTAAGATAATGAGTGCATTTGTTTTAATGCCCGTGCGTGTTTTATCAAAAAATAAATGCTTTACAAAAACCAAATCAACGACTGCTAAAATTAGCAGATTAAACATATTTGACCCAAAGACATTCCCAAACGATAAGCCTGGACTCTCTAAGGCAACGGTTGATGTAATGGTTGTAATGAACTCAGGCAAACTCGTTACCGTTGCTAAAACGACGCCCCCAAGTAACGCGCCGCTTATTTTGGTTTTTCCGTCGATTTCATGGATGTAATGGGAAGCGCGTGCCGTTGAAAACACAGTCATTACTGCCAACACAACATACAGCGCAAGCCATAATGGAACGCTCACAGGCAACCCCTTCTTTCTTCATGATGTCACACTCGCCATTATAGCAAACAAATCAGTCATTCAACACACTATTTTAAAAAACCGGGCGGGGTTGCCGCCCGGTTCACGATTATTTTTCTTCTAAATTATAAAATACTGCTTTACCACGATACGTCGCACTGCTATCAAGACGGTCTTCAATTCTTAAGAGTTGGTTATATTTGGCGATGCGATCCGTACGCGAAAGTGAGCCAGTTTTGATTTGACCGGCATTTGTCGCAACGGCGATATCGGCAATGGTTGCATCTTCCGTTTCACCACTACGGTGCGAAATGACGCATGTGTACCCAGCACGTTTTGCCATTTCAATGGCGTCAAACGTTTCTGTAAGGGTACCAATTTGATTGACTTTAACCAAAATACTGTTGGCAATGCCATTGTCAATACCACGGCCTAATTTTTCTGTGTTTGTCACAAAAAGGTCGTCGCCGACGAGTTGGATTTTTTTCCCGAGTTTGTCGGTTAAAATTTTCCATCCATCCCAGTCATTTTCATCAAGGCCATCTTCAATTGAAACGATGGGGTACTTTTCAACGAGCTCCGCGTAAAAGTCTGTCAGTTCGGCAGCACTCATCGTTTTGCCTTCACCATCGAGTTTATAAACGTTGTTCTCTTTGTCATAAAACTCGCTTGATGCAACATCCATTGCGAGTAAGACATCTTCACCAGGCTTATACCCTGCTTTTTCAATCGATTCAATAATGACTTCTAAGGCTTCTTCATTTGACTTAAGGTCAGGCGCAAACCCACCTTCATCGCCAACCGCTGTGTTATAGCCTTTTGATTTGAGAACGCTTTTTAAAGCATGGAAAATTTCTGCACCAACGCGCAACGCTTCTTTAAATGTTTTAGACGATACAGGCATAATCATGAACTCTTGGAAGTCCACGTTGTTGTCGGCGTGTGACCCACCGTTGATGATGTTCATCATTGGCGTTGGTAAGGTATGGGCGTTGAATCCGCCGAGGTATTGATACAGCGGAATTTCACTGTATTCCGCAGCGGCGTATGCGGCGGCCATAGAAACGCCTAAAATGGCGTTCGCACCAAGTTTAGATTTGTTTGGGGTTCCATCGAGTTCTAACATTGTTTGGTCGATTAAGCGTTGTTCAGTAACACGAACACCGAGTAATGAAGGGGCAATAATATCGTTGACGTTTTTAACCGCTTTTTGAACGCCTTTGCCTAAGTAACGGCTTTTGTCGCCATCGCGCAGTTCAACCGCTTCATGTTCTCCGGTTGATGCACCCGAAGGGACTATCGCGTGTCCATAGGCACCTGAATCCGTCGTTAATTCTACTTCAATCGTTGGATTCCCGCGGGAATCGAGCACTTCTCTTGCTTGAATATCAATAATGTAGGGCATACAATCTCTCCTTATTCGCATCCATTGATGCGTGTTATTTTTTTATGAGGCTTTTGCCTGTCATGGCTTGAGGTTTTTTTATGTTCAAGTAATCAAGCATCGTTGGGGCAATATCCCCTAAAATGCCATCATCGCGTAAGGTAATGTTTGGATCGGTTATAACAAGTGGCACTAAGTTGCTTGTGTGCGCGGTGTGAATGCCACCGTTTTTATCAAGCATTTGTTCGGCGTTGCCGTGATCGGCGGTCACAATCGCAATGCCACCTTTTTCCAAGATTTTATCAACGACGGTGCCTGTGCACCGGTCAACCGTTTCGACAGCCTTTACCGCGGCGCTGATTACCCCAGTATGACCAACCATATCAGGATTGGCATAATTTAAAACAATCGTGTCAAACTGTTCACTTTCAATCGCTTCTAACACTTTATCGGTAACTTCATACGCGCTCATTTCTGGTTTCATATCATACGTCGCAACTTTTGGGGATGGAACCAAAATTCGGGTTGACCCTTTAATTTCTTTGTCTTCACCACCGTCAAAAAAGAACGTGACGTGCGCATATTTTTCAGTTTCTGCAATTCTGAGTTGGGTTTTATTGGCAGCGCTGACGACTTCCCCAAACATATCGTCAAGGGTTTGTAAGCCAAAGGCAATCGAGCCCTTAACGTTTTCAGAATAGTGCATCGTTGAAACAAAGTGCAAGTTGTTAAACGCTTTTGCATCGTCTAAGCCTGATTGGTTAGGATTCGTTAAGGCCGTTGATAGTTGAATCGCGCGGTCGGGTCTAAAGTTCATGAAAATAACCGCATCATCATCTTCGATAATACCTTTTGCATCAACGCTGAAGGGAATAACAAACTCATCGACAACATCGGCTTCATACGATGCTTGAACGCCTTCTTTTGCGCTGCGTGCTTTTTGTCCTTTTGTTTCGGTTAAAATGTCGTACGCTTTTTGCGTGCGATCCCAGTTTTTATCGCGGTCCATCGCATAATAGCGGCCATGCACACTGGCAATGGTGCCGATGTTTTTAGAAGCCATGGCGTCTTCTAACGCTTCGATATACGTTAAGGCTGATTTTGGTGGCACATCGCGACCATCCAAATACGCGTGCACATAAACATCGTGTACACCTTTTTCTTTCGCCGCATCTAGCATTGCTTTAAAGTGATCGATGTGTGAATGCACACCGCCATCACTCAACAAGCCCATTAAATGAAGCTTAGAATCATGCTTTTTGGCGTGTTCAAGCGCCGCTTGATATGCTTCATTCTTAAAAAATGACCCATCTTCAATGGCTTTATGAATGCGCGTGAGCGATTGATAAACAATTCGCCCGCCGCCAAGATTTAAGTGGCCAACTTCAGAATTTCCCATTTGCCCTTCGGGCAAACCCACTGCCATGCCAGAAGCACGAACGGTTGTATTGGGATAAGTTTTTAATAATGTGTCAAGGGTAGGGGTTTTCGCAAGATGGACGGCGTTGCCTTCACCCTCAGGCGCTAACCCAAGTCCGTCCATAATGATTAATGCAATCGGTTTTTTCATCATTTCATCTCCTCGCCTATAATTATACCAATTTTTATGATGCTTTTACAGTCTTTCAAGACGTGCGTAAGCGTTTACTTTTCATTTGCGTAAAACTAAGACTGTCGTGTATAATAAAGGACGAATCAGAAAGGACGATATTTTTGCAAAATTTTGTATGCATACTCAATGGCTCACCCAATAAATTTGGCCACACCATGAGTTTAGTGAAGGCCTTATTTCATGATGTGTCATCAACGATTTTTAATGCTTATGATATGGACGTATCCCCGTGTGATGACTGTAGATTGTGTCATCAAAAAGACGCGTGTAAGTACGAGGATGATGTTGATGATTTAATTAAAGCCATTTCAAAAGCGGATACCCTTGTTTTAGCATCGCCAGTTTATTTTGGCGCGATGAGTGACCGTATATTAAAAGTCATTAACCGCTTTCAACGGTTGTTTGAAGCGAAATTCACCCATCACCATGCGATTCCACGTGTCGGCACATTTGTGTGGATATCAACGTGTGCAGCACAAGAAACCTCAATGTTTGATGGGGTAAAAATCACCGCTGAAATGGTCGGTAAACTATTTAACGCAGACCACATCATCCCGCTAACGATCGGCGGCACGGATGCCATGACCGATGCGGCCGCAACGTATCATGAAAAAACCATCGATTCAATTAGAAAACAATTAAAAAAGGGCTGATTTTTAGCCCTTTTCAAATAATACACTATACGCACTTTTCATAATAACACGGGTATGAATCAACTTAATTAAATAGACTTGAATTGGCCATTTAATAAGCATAATGATGATGCGAATCGGCATCCGTGCGATGACTGTCATCAACGCCAAACGCATATCATCTTGCAATTCCCATAAAACAAGTTGTACGGTGTTAATCGCAAAGACGATCGTTGAGGCAATGACGACAGTTAGACCAAGTCTGAAAAGCGTTAGTTTACGCTTGTACAAAATAATCCCAGCCACCAATCCCCACATCATCGTCGAAACTGTCATTAAATTTAAACCATACCCCATCGCCAAGCCATAAACCCCATCGGTCGCAAATCCCGCAATCATACCGGGTACTGGACCGAGTGTCATCCCTGCAATAATGAGTGGCAACTCATAAAAAGATAAGCGAAAATCTGGTGTTGTCGTCGCTTGGAAAACAATTTTTAAAACAATCCCAAGTGCACCAAGCAACGCCGTTAAGGTAAGCCTTCTAACTGCATCTGAGCGCATACAAAAAACCTCCCGAATTTTCAAGAGGTCCACAAAGATTACTTATTTGACATCAAGTAAAATCAGCGGACGCACCGACTCACCGCCACGGATGAACGTGTTCGTATATACCCAACTTCCCATGGTATATCACTTAACGCGAGTAGGCTACTCTGATATTTTCTACCTTCATTGTAACAAGTTTATATCTTTTTGCAAGCTAAAGCGCATAGTCGATTGGTGATAAGCCCTCAGTTTTTAAAATGGCGTTGGCTTTTGAGAAGTGTTTGCATCCCAAAAAGCCTCTTGATGCCGATAGTGGGCTTGGATGGGGTGCTTCTAAAATATGGTGTTTAGGATTTGTAATCAACGCACTTTTTTGCCTTGCATGTGCCCCCCAAAGCATAAAGACGACTGGGGTGGTTTTTTTATTTAACGCTTCAATACAGCGGTCAGTAAACCATTCCCAACCGATATTCTTATGCGACATGGGTTTGGTGGCTTCTACGGTTAATGTTGTGTTAAGCAATAATACACCTTGCTTAGCCCATGCACTCAAATCACCATGTAAGGGTCGTTTGATACCTAAATCACTATACAGTTCTTTATAGATATTTTTGAGTGAAGGTGGAATTTTAACGCCCTTTTGAACACTAAAAGCAAGCCCCATGGCTTGCTTTTCACCATGGTAAGGATCTTGGCCTAAAATTACCACTTTTACAGCTTCAAATGGTGTTAATGTTAGTGCCTTAAATACGTCTTCTTCAGGGGGAAAAACAGTTGCATGCGCTCTGGCTTTTGCAACACGCTCTAAGAGCTTGGCAAAGCAAGGGTCTTGCCAGGTTGATTTTAGTGCGGATTGCCATCCCGTCATCGTATCACCTCTTTATCATTATACAAAAAACAGCACCCTTTTACGAGTGCTGTTCGTGTTTTACTTGTCTTCGATTTGTGCTTGGGCCGCCGCAATAATCGCAAGCGGTACACGGAATGGTGAGCAAGATACATAGTCTAATCCAGCTTTATGGAAGAACTTGACACTGTCAGGGTCTCCACCGTGTTCACCACAAATACCAATAATTAAATCTTTATTACCTTTGCGTCCTCGTTCTGTGGCGATTTTTACAAGTTCACCAACACCGGTTTGATCAACTGAGACGAATGGGTCTTGTTCAAAGAATTTGAGTTCTTGATATTCATGCAAAAATTTACCCGCGTCATCGCGACTGAAACCATAGGTCATTTGCGTTAAGTCGTTGGTTCCGTAGCTAAAGAAGTCTGCTTCTTTGGCAACCGCTTCAGCAACAAGCGCTGCGCGTGGGGTTTCAATCATCGTACCGACCAAATACTTCACATCGCTACCAGATGCTTTAATTAAGGCATCTGCGGTTTCAACAACATATTTTTTCAAGAAGGTGAATTCTTCAACGGTTGAAATAAGCGGAATCATAATTTCTGGTTTTACTTTGATACCTTGTTTTGCCATGTCGATGGCGGCACGAATAATCGCTTCGGTTTGCATAACAGTAATTTCAGGATACGTTACCGCTAAACGACACCCGCGGTGCCCCATCATTGGGTTAAACTCATGAAGTGAATCAAGCGCGCGGTGCAAGCGTTCTTCACTAACATTAAGTTTTTTCGCCGCTTCAGGAACATCTTCACGCGCTGGTAAGAACTCATGAAGTGGTGGGTCAAGCAAACGAATCGTAACCGCTTTATCATCCATAACTTTAAAGATTTCTTTAAAGTCTTTAAGTTGATGTGGCAATAATTTTTCAAGCGCTTTTTCACGTTCTTCTTTGCTTTCTGCGATAATCATTTCCCGAACATTCGTAATGCGATCATCTTCAAAGAACATGTGTTCTGTACGTGTTAAGCCAATACCTTCAGCCCCGAACTTAACAGCCGTTTTTGAGTCGCGCTCATTGTCTGCATTCGTTTTAACACCAAGGCGTTTTATGGCTTTTGACCATTCTAATATATCGACAAACTCTTGGCTGAATTCTGGTAATTTCGTGTCGATTTTCCCTGGGTATAAGTGTCCAGTAGACCCATCAATTGAGAAGAACTCGCCTTCTTCATAACGTTGTCCATTGATTTCCATATACCCTTCAGATTCATTAATAGAAAGCGCACCAACACCAGAGACACAGCATTTCCCCATACCGCGTGCAACAACCGCTGCATGGCTTGTCATCCCACCGAGTTGGGTAACGAACCCTTCTGCCGCAATCATTCCTTCGATGTCTTCAGGCGACGTTTCTTTACGGATTAATAAGACTTTACCGTATTCTTCTTTAAGTTCAACCGCTTTTTCACTAGAGAACACAATGCGTCCCGTCGCAGCACCAGGGCTTGCCGCTAGTCCTTTGGCAACACTGCTTGCTTTTTCTAATGCGGATTCTTCAAAGATTGGGTGGAGTAATTGATCGACATGCTCAAGATCAATACGCATCAACGCTTCTTCTTTGGTTAAGATGCCATCGATATGCATGTCATGGGCAATTTTTACCGCTGCATGTGCGGTACGTTTACCCGTACGCGTTTGTAAAATAAACAACGTACCTTCTTCAATGGTAAATTCAACGTCTTGCATGTCTTTATAATGCGCTTCTAACGTGTTTAAAATGTCAATAAGTTCTTTATAGATTGCAGGGGTTTTGGTATCAAGTTCTTTTAAGTCTAGCGGTGTGCGAATACCTGCAACGATGTCTTCACCTTGGGCATTGAATAAAAACTCACCAAACACTTCATTCGCCCCTGTTTTAGGATCTCTTGTGAATAAAACACCCGTTCCAGAGTTTTCACCCGTGTTCCCGTAAACCATTTCTTGTACGTTTACGGCCGTTCCAAGGTCATGCGGAATTTTATTGTGGTTACGGTAAACGCGTGCACGTGGTGTATCCCAGCTTCTAAAGACCG
>PWME01000145.1 GCA_003559235.1 Mollicutes bacterium
AATTATTCATCCCAAAAGGAACTGTTGTGAATGAACCAGAAACACCCAAACAAGAGGGTTATGAGTTCATCGCGTGGGATGTTGAATGTGATACAATCAATGGCTGTGTTTATTCTCCTATATATGAACCTATCCCAAAAACATTGAGTCCATTGTTGTATGTTGGTATATCAGTTGGGATTATAACGATTGTGGGACTCGGCGCTGGATTTGTTATACATAGTAAAAAACAAGGATAATTATTATCATTCCTATAACCCTATACCACGATTATTAACCATTTAGTGCGGGCCAACAATCGTGGTTTTATCCGTGCGAAACAATTGGCGAGTACAGTTAATTATGGTAAAATCATGTTCACCTTACCCATCAGGAGGCAAAAGATTATGCAAACTATTATTCAAGCGTGGAAGGGGATTGTTTTTATCGTTGCTTTGTTTGTGGTTAATGCAGTACTATGGTTAACCGCAACCCCTTTGTTTGATCAACCTTTTGACAGTATTGTTGCGCAGATTATGGGGGCTAACCTTTTACTTATGTTAACCGTTGTATTTTTTCTAGCTACGAAAAATCGTATCTTAACGAAATGGTTTAACGGGCTTGAAAACTTATATTTTACCCATCGTCTTTTGGCGATGGTTGCGGTGCTTGGCATCTTTTTGCACGCGCAAACCGCTTCTTTAATATTTGCGGTATATACTCGTGACGTGCCTTTTGATGCAATAAGCGCCGGACCACTTGCAAGGAATCTATTTATCGGTTTGATTGTGGTTGCGTTGCTTGCGAAATACTTGAAGTATGAACAGTGGCGCAGCATCCATCGATTGATGGTGATACCCTATATTATCGCATTTTATCATGCATTCACTTTAAGTTCTTTTGAACTTGTGTCGTTCAGTCTTTTAAGTGTATGGATGATTGCCATGTTTGTGGTTGGCGTTGGGTCAAGTGTTTATATGATTTTGCTTTATCGGAGAACAGCGTTCAAGTATGATGGTGAAGTTATCGCAGTCAGAAAACCCGCTGAGAGTGTTATTGAATTCGAAGTAAAAACTTCAAAGCCAGTTCAGTTTAAAAATGGTCAATTTGCGTTTATAAAAACCATGCAAGGGAAATTGAAAGGCGAACCGCACCCGTTTTCCATCTCTGGTTCAACAAAGGATAGCGTTATGTTTACCATCAAAGCATTGGGTGACTACACAAAAGGGTTGCAATCAACCATTCAAGTTGGTGATCACCTCGCGTTGACAGAACCGTTTGGGCATATGACCTTTGATGATTATGATTCACCGCAAGTCTGGGTCGCTGGTGGCATTGGAATTACCCCGTTTTTAAGTCATGTTCGTTCCGTTACATCACCAAAACAAAAAGTGACGCTTTATTATACGGCAAGAAACAAGGCAGATGCTGTACATCTAGACAAGTTTGAAGCCTTGGCAAAAACCCATGAAAACTTCAATTTCATTTTTTCTGAAAGTGATAAAGATGGGTTTTTGAATGTTCAAGACTTTGATTTAGATGACAACCCAATCGTCTTTATGTGTGGACCATTGCCCATGGCAAAAGCATTAAAAAAAGCGTTCAAAAAAGAAGAAAGACATAAAGCGCTAATTTACGAAGCCTTTAGTTTTACAGGAACGCTTGTTGAAGATATTGTACAGTGGACGAAACAAAGCATGCGAAAGCTGAAACGCTCATCATAAAAAATATACGCGAAACCTTAGTGAGTTATCGCGTATTTTTTTTGTTTTTCGTTGACTAAGTGAAAACCATATTCTCTAAAGATTTCATACATAGTTTCAAACGGAATTTTCTTCAGTTTTGCCCCTTTTCTTAAGGTCATAATTTTTCCTAAAGTATTCAACATCCCAGGCTTAAGTATATCGTGAAACCCACACGCAATCATAGCTTCTTGGGTTTTAGGATAGGTTTTCACCATGGTATAGACCCGCGTATCGATAGAGATAGATAGGTTTTCAAAATCATTGGGTGTCATGAAGAAGCCATGCCTGGTGTTTTGATGTTTAAGAAGCGAAGCAGTGTTTTCGCTTGTATGGACATAGGCGTGTTTGGTGGGCATAAAACAACATCTTCCGCTTTGACATCAAAACATTCATCACCAATAGAAATGGTTCCATGACCACTTAACACGATGAATGTGACATGAACATTAACGTCGTGCTTAGGAATTGCATCATTTTCTTCAACACTTAAACATTTGATAGTGGCATGCGAAGCATCGAGTATGTTTTGTGCTAAAATGCCACGTTTGTTCAGTGTCTGTGGTATGGTTTTGATATTTTTATGTTTCATTGATCGCCCTCCTCAAGTTAATTTCAAGTTAAGCATACACGATAATCTTTAGAGGGTATGTTGCGATTGCAACAAACACAAAAAAAATTCCGTTTTATGCGGAATTTTTCATGATTGATTGTTAAGGAATGCGTCTACGTCATCACGTTCTGGCAAAGCATTAATAGCGCCATAGGACTGCACGGTGAGTGCTCCGGTTGCGTTAGCATACTGTATTGCGTCATCTATGGATGCACCCAAAGCAATTTTGTGTGCGAAAGCTCCGTTAAAGGCATCGCCTGCAGCGACGGTATCAAGCGCTTTAACGGAATATCCTTCATAATGCTTTACCGATTCTTTACTGACATGAAGTGCACCCCGTGCACCAAGTGTAACAATAACATGCTTAACCCCTTTTTGAATCAACTGTTTAGCGGCTTTTGTGATGGCATCATCGGTGTGAAGGGTTTCTTCATTGACAAGTAACGCTAGTTCGGTTTCATTGGGGGTTAAATACGTGACGCCTTTTAATATTTGTTCTGATAAAGCATGCATCGGTGCAGGGTTTAACAAAAACGGTACATCGTATTGTTTACACAACGTTGAAAGGGCATCAACGACATCAATTGTCATTTCTAATTGAGCCA
>PWME01000261.1 GCA_003559235.1 Mollicutes bacterium
CATCATCGGAGGTGCTCAGCGCCATATGGGTGTCGAGGAAGCCCTGACGCTCGTACTTCCCCATCCACTCCATATCCACGAAGATACGGTGCACTCCGCTCTCCCAGGCGTATTGGGCCATGTCCGGTTCATTTGTGATGAACATGTAGATCATGAGTTCTCCTTAAGCTCCTTTTGCATGCCCGGAGCCCATTTTTCACGGTAGGCGCGCCAGTTTTTCGACTCGTCGCCATAGATGCCCCTGGCGGTAAGCACTACAAACACGGTTTGAAGCAAAATGCCGATATCTCTTATAAAGCCGAATTTGCGGGCATAAACGGTATCATACTCCAGCTGCTCTTCCCAGCTGAGGCTGCGGCGGCCGCGTACCTGCGCCAGTCCGGTAATGCCGGGGCGGACCTTGAACCGGTCTTCGAACCAGTGCGGTACCACTTCGAGCTGTTCCGGGATGACGGGTCGGGGTCCCACCAGGCTCATCTCCCCTTTGAGGATGTTGATCAGTTGCGGCAGCTCGTCGAGGCTGGTCATGCGCAAAAAACGTCCGGCCCGGGTGATGCGCTGGTCGGCGCCGGCGCTGACGACCTGCTCGGCATGCTGGTCGATGGTGTCGGAGTCGCGGTGCGTCATGGTGCGGAACTTGAGCACCTGGAACGGCTCGCGGTAGCGCCCGATGCGTTTCTGGCGGAACAGGACGGGGCCCGGCGAATCGGCTTTGATCCACACCGACAGCAGCGCCAGCAACGGCGAGAGTACCACGAGGGCTGTAAAAGAGGATGCTATGTCAAGCAGTCGCTTCAATACGTTCGTCCCGGGTAGCAGGTTTCTGTTTCTGTTCGTTCGGTTGTTTCTGTGACTGTTTTGCTGTCTGTACCTGATTTTGCCTCTGTTCCTGTCGTTTCTGTGTCTGTTGATCCAGCTCTTTCTGTGGCTGTTTTTGCAGATGCTTCTGTTGCAGTTGCTCTCGAGTTTTTCGGGTGGATGCGCTTTGTGCTGTTTCTTGTGGATGCGGCCATTCCGGTTGCGACGTCTCTGGCTCTTCCGGCAGTGGTTCTACAAGTCCCAGCGCCTCCAGGATAATGCGGTTGACCAGGCGCACGTCGTACTTGTCTCCTGCCAGTCCGAGGCTGTTGCGTCCCATGACGTCGATCAGGTCCGGCTGACGCAGGAAGATCTTCATGCGCGCGGCCAGCCCTTCGGCCGATTTGACGGGGACGAGGAATCCGTTCACCCAGTCGACCACCGTCTCGCGGCACCCGGGTGTATCGGTGGTGATGACGGGGCGGCCCGTGGCCATCGCTTCCAGCACCGAGCGCGGGGTGCCTTCACGGTAGGATGGCAGCACGTATACGCTGCACTCTTTGAGGAAGGGACGAACGTCCTTCACACCGCCAACAAACGAAACCGCGCCGTTTACCTTCCACTGCTCCAGCTCATCGGCGGGCAGGGCGTGCGGCAACAGGGGGTCGTGCGGACCCACTACCACGAACTGCGCTTTCGGATAATCGGAACGCAGCATTTCGGCGGCGCGGACGAATTCACGTACGCCCTTGTCCTGCAGCAGGCGTGCGATCATCAGGAACGTAACCGGCTCGTCGGGCGGCATGGGCGGCGGGGACGAAGGGAACCGCTCCAGATTGATCCCGGAGCCGTTCGTGCGCGTGATTTTAGCCTCATCTTCTGGGCCGATAATGCCCTGTTCACGGAAAAGCGCCAGGTCGTCCGGATTCTGGAAGAAAATGCGATCTGCGGCGGCCAGTCCGCGCCGGTAGAGCGATGAAGCCACTTGCCTGAGCACCCGCTGTTTGATGGTTTCCCCGGTAAACAGGTAGCCCATTCCGGTGATCATGGCGGCGATCATGGGCACACCGCTCGCCCGTGCGGCAAGCGACCCGTAGATGACCGGTTTGATCGAATAGCTGTACACGATATCGGGCTTCCATTCCGCCATGAACTGCCTGAGCTGCCGGTAATACTTCCAGTCGGACCTCGGATCCATTCCGGTTCTACTGAGCTCGATCAGGTCCCAGGAAATCCCGAGTTCCTCCACTTCCGGCAGGAAATCATATTCTGGAATGAGGGCATGAACCTGATGGCCAAGATCCGTCATTTCCCGGATCAGGTCGCCCCGGTTTGCTATGAGAGACCGGGCATTGGCGGCTATGAAAAGGATTTTTTCAGGCAAAGTATCGGTTCGATGCGATTATTTGTGACAGGGTGATTATGTATCGGTAAGGGTTTTTTCCCGGATTGTGCTCCGTCCGGTTGGCGCTGACGGCATTATGCGGATGTGGATATCTGCTGCTTTTGGGAATAATGATGAACAGTTCCGGTCTTTCCTCCCCTTTCAGCTCCCCGCCAAAGTCCTGTTTGACCAGTACGGACAGCTTTTCTTTTGTCGGATTCGATGAAATCATATAAATCTCCGTTCTTAATACTGATGAAATGTCGCTGTGCTTATACCCCACTGATTCACTACCGGAACAATTGTCTGATTCTAAACCGGAGCTACTGTTCAGATCCAGACTGCCGCACTGTCTTTACTAACATTTCCAAACTATCTCCAAATGCAGATAAAACCAAGTTTTTGGCATTAGAATATCTTAATGATTCGGGGTGGATATGGACCGTTTGAGGCACAATAGCCATGTTTTTCACACAACCCGGAAACTCGAGAAGATTAGAAACTCTTAATCGCCATTTTTTCTGGTAATATGGCGACATTTCAAGATCATTTTTCCGGGATCAAAAACGCCGAAATTCCACGGGATTCTGAGCACCTGGAGACGTGCGCAATGTATCCATGCAGGCAAGTGCATCTTTCGCTGAATAAATTCAGGTCGTTAGCTTAAAGCCAAAAAAGCAATGCGATTGGAAAAACAGCAAAGGATGTTCTCACTGGTCGAGCAATGGCAAGC
>PWME01000056.1 GCA_003559235.1 Mollicutes bacterium
CGATACGAGTGCATCTGGGAGCTCGAGTTCATCCCCGTGCCGTACCCTTTGAAGGCATTCTATTGGCATGGGGAGGAGCCCGTCCCCGTCGACTGACGTTTTCGGCGGTTGCGTCATAACTTCCAACCATCCGTGAGCAACATCTTCGAGTGGACGTTTCAACCGTCTTACACGACGTGTTTTCGCAATGCGCCGGCGCGTAGAAAGCTTGTACACGTAAAACGACCCTTGATCGACGGGTCGTTTTTGCATGTGTAAAGAGAGATTCTCAAGCCTGGATTGGCGCTTCTTCCGGCGCACATCCTGTTTGGCGGAGAAAAAGTGCCGGGCGTTCGACCATGGTGCAGAAAAGGAAATCCGCATCAGATCCTCATGGGCTCCCGTCTCCTTCTTGAGGCGTTCTCTGAATGTTTCAAGCCGCGGACCGTCTTCCGCCTTGACCGCCTTTTCCGGCATCGACTGATATGCTTAACAAAGGCCCCCTACACTATTCAATACATGAGCCTTCGGTATTCGATGATCAAAATTCTTAGATCAGCTTAATCCGGTGTCTACGTTCAGTTGCCTTTCCACATTTTCTCTTATTCAGGTTGGACGCGTTGTCGGGAGCACGTCAGGTAGAATCCGTAGGGTCTTTTTGATATAATGGTATTGACATGACTGGGAGGTCCTTATGAGCGGCTATGATCATACAAAAAGCTATTGGGATGATGTGTTCAATCAGGCGAAACTTCAGCGGTTAGAAAGTGAAAAAAGCGGATACCCGCTTCTTGATGATGCGCTTGATTGGTTGAGTGCGTCCTCATCGAAAGTGCTAGATTTTGGTTCTGGTAGCGGCGCCATGCTTGCTTACTTAGCCAAACGCAAGGATGGACACTATTATGGCATCGACATTTCCCCCGAAGCGATTGGCTTCTCCAGGCGTCTGTTTGAGATGAACCAACTCAACAAAGGCTATTTCGAGGTGGGCTCTTTGCCTTCGTTATCGAATTATGACAAACAGACCTTTGATGCCGTCATGCTTTCAAACGTCCTCGACAACATCCATCTTGATGATGCCCTTGCTGTCGTAAGAGAAGCCACAAGACTCCTGAAACCCAAAGGTAAACTCCTTATCAAACTGAATCCCTATTACGATAAAGAAGCGATTGCCGAACAAGACCTTAAAGGCATAAGCGATGATTTCTACCTGGAACCGAGCGGTCTTTACCTTTTAAACAAGCCCAACGCTTTCTGGTTGGGCTTGTTAGAGAAGGATTATACCCTTCATGAACACGTGAAAGTCTTTTTCACAGAAAACCACTACAATCGCATGTATCTGTGCATAAAAAAGATTTGAAAGCCTTGTGCCAAAGGATGCTCTGAAAAGGCGTTTTCAAACGCCTTTTTCATTCAAACGTATAGATAGTTGAAACTTCATCAGGTAACGCCTCTAGAGGCCTTTTTAATATTTATCGCCATATTCATCGTAGTATATCATCGTAATTATCTTTCAATGCTCACCACAAGCATCAGGTGATGCTTGCCATTTTTTTTTGCAATCTTACATTGTAATTACATCTCAAAATACAGGTAGGTAAGACGTATACAAACGTTCATTTCAGATAGGATTAGGTTCAAAAGTGCAACAGCGATGTTTTCTCTTAATCAAGAAGTTCGCTGGTCAAAATCGCATAAAACGTGTCCATCGCATCACGCTCTTTCCAAGGCATGTGCCCACAATCCTTTAGCGAATAGAAACGTGGGTTGGAGATGACTTTGTCTAGCGAGGCCTTTACGGCATGGCCGGGATGCGGGTCTTGATCACCGTGGATGGCGACGACGTCGCAAGTAATCTTTGCCCCCATCGACAGCATCTCGCCGCGTTTTCTCATGGCGGAAGCTTCCGGCCAGATGGATGCAAACACTTCATAACAATAATGCGCGTCGTCAATGGGCATGTCGATCGGCCTATAAGAGTCGATTTTATCCATGAGACGCCCAAACCTCCGAAAGACATCATCCATGTCTTCTTTCTTAGGATTCGCGAACTGTGCGCGCATCCTCGACAGTTCAGACGCTTCTTCAGGTGAAAGCTTGCTTTCGCGTTGGTTACGCAAATCGTCTTGATGGACATCATCAAGCATACCGCTGGATACGAGAATCAGCTTCTTCACAAGCGCCGGATGGGTGGCTGCAAACATGAAGCCCAACATAGCCCCCCACGAATGCCCGATGAGGATGACCGGCATGCAAGCGTGCGCATCCATGATACGACGTAACTCCTCGATTTGACCCGAGATGGATTTTTCGGTCTGAAACGGTTCGAGCAGGCCATGGGTTTTCCCGAGTGTTTCGCAGAGTGATTTCACGCTTCCGGCAGCGCCGGGACCGCCGTGAACAACAACGATTGTATAGGGGGCTGATCCATGTTTTCTATATGTCATGGTCATCTCCTTAACATGATTTCACGTTTTATTGCCCCATTTACATGCGACATAGCCCATACTCGGTCAAATAGAAAGACTCAAAGGGTGTTCACCATTACAGTCCTTCTTCATACTCCAAGTCAACCATGACTCTTAAGAACTGTGACCCGCTTCCGAACAACGCTCCGTCATCTATTTCCTTCTTCTATCTTGTACTCCGCCCACAATGGTTGGTTTTTTCGAATGAATACGCGTCATCCGCTTCAGTGAAATACACAATACACGAAAAACCTTCGGATAATATGAGCATGAACTGCAGCAAATTGGTTTTATCAATAAACTCATGCATAGCTATGATTCTTCTTTTTTTTCGTTGTATCGAAATGACTTGTAACTCTGTTACTCTCAGTAGCTAGATTTCTTGCTTTTTGACGAATCCTATTCTCAAGATTCAGATTTAGAGTTGACCAACCTGAGTAAGAAACACATCAACAATATCGGCATCA
>PWME01000023.1 GCA_003559235.1 Mollicutes bacterium
AAGTATGATAAGTTTGTAATTACAAAGAATGCCGTTGAAAAAGTGGAGGAGGTGTACGCATAATGTTTGATCCATACAGCGTGATCATCAGACCTCTCGTGACTGAACAAAGCATGAGTGACATGGGTGAGAAAAAATACGTTTTTGTTGTAAAAAAAGATGCGAATAAAACAGAAATTAAAAATGCCGTTGAAAAAAAATTCGGCAGCACCGAGGCGGAAATGCACTTTGCCGATACCTCGGACACCCTCTGCTATGCCACCAATGAAAACCAGGCTGCCACCTATGCCTTAATGGAAGAACGAGCCGATATGGCACTGGTCGTAGGCGGATACAACTCTTCCAACACCATGCACCTGGTCGAATTGCTGGAAGAGCGCTTCCCCACCTATCATATACGGGACGCCTCGGAAATCAAATCCGCCCATGAAATTCATCATTTCAACCAATGGAAAAAACAGGTGGAACAAACCCGCAACTGGATGCCCAAA
This sequence comes from Mollicutes bacterium, assembly GCA_003559235.1. Taxonomy (GTDB): domain Bacteria; phylum Bacillota_I; class Bacilli_A; order Izemoplasmatales; family Izemoplasmataceae; genus PWME01. The sequence goes on from PWME01000023.1 coordinate 492, forward strand.
GCAACACAACCGGTCACTATAGCGCTCACCTCCGGCGCCTCTTGTCCGGATACCCTGGTGGATGAAGTGTTATTGAAAATTACATCCTGGTTTGAAGGGTGCAGGCCGGTCGACGAGGCACTCAAACCTTTTCTGGATGAAACCGAACCGCATCAGGAGTGACACCCCGCAACGGCAATGATCATGTGTTTAAATCTTATGATTTCCAATATCACATGAACCGAAGGTCACGAAGTGAAATGGCCATGATCATTCATCGATCACCTGAAAATAGGAGACCCTTCGTGGCCGAAAAGAGCGAAGCCGCAGTCTCAATTCGTCGGTGGTCGGCCGGACCTCCGGTTCCACAAAACCGGTCGTATCCCTCTGAATGGAGTTGTAATCGATTCGTGCTTCGTACGGGATGATCTCCTGGGCATCGCTGAAGTATTCGATCGGAACATCATACCTTACGTTTATCACGGTTGGGTTGAAACGGATCTGCCGGTCATCCGGAACGTTTACGGCTCTGACGTAAATGCGGACCTCACCTTCGGTAAATTCGGTAACTTCAAACATTACCCGTACTTCCGATGTATCTTTGGACAAGATATGGTTGTTTTCCATAAGGGCAATGCGCCGGTCCACAGCATCTTTTACATCTCTCAATCTCAGCAGCTCCGTCGGCCAGCTCTCAAGGGTGTCTACGAACGACTCGGATGCGGTCACCGTTACACTGTCGGGATCCACCCGCACCTCTCCCATCATTTCATATTGTCTTTGAAACCGTACATCAAGGTTCGGGGAGATGGGCACTCTTTTGCTCCTTTTAGGCTCTCTTTCGACGGTAATGAGGGCAGGTTCCACATTTTCGAGCGTGATGTCGGGATCCCCGCCAAGTTGTTCTTCGATAAGTCGGGCAATACTGACAGTCCCTTCTTCATAGGGTATGGTGATTACCGGCGGATTTCGATACAAAGGAAACAGATTCCATCCGTCGCCACTCACGCTGATTCGTGCATGCTCCGGGGGCCGCTCTGCAAACGTATAATCGGCGCTGACATTGGTTATACTGAGCGGAACTTCCAAAGTAATATGATACTCTTTCCCCAGATTAATCAGAAGCCACAGAAACAAAGCAATCAAATACCCTGCCAGGAACACGATCAGAATTTCTCCTTTATGCAGATAGCGGGGTTCCCGGTTGAAGGGTTTAAGCAACTTCATAAACCGGTTGTCGGTGTCGGCTGTTGGTTTTTTAGCCATTACGGTCTCGAATTAATCCGGTTTCACATAAATGTTGTAAAGCAACATTATAGCAAATCGTGCATGAAAAAACCTGATGCTCATCAGTTTTTAATGACGATATCGCGAATAATTTCTTCTTTTACCGCCTTATTGAGTTTTTTTGCTATTGCGTGACGTTGCATATGTATTTCATGACGCCATGAGGAGTCGGATACATACAACACCAGGCGGCTTCCCTGGAACTTCATCTCTCTAACCTGTTCACGTACGGCCTCACCAACAACTTTCGGCCATAAAGCGAGAATCATTCCACGTTTCATAGCCACCCTGTGCGGATAGTTCTGAATGAAATCATCGAGCAGTTCTTTCAGTGCCCTGGGTTGTTTTCGGCGATATGCCATGGTGCGATTGTTGTGAGTGCATGTTTCCTTCCCGGACCTGATACCTGCAAATCCGTGTATCCCCTTCAGTTGAAAAACCCGAAATTTTATCGGAATGAGCAGCTGTTATAAATGACTGGCCGGGATGCTGCAACAGCATATTCATCACCGTCCCGGTTTTCCGGGGATCCAGATCACCAAAGACATCATCCAGCAAAAAAACCGGCAGATCATCCAGCTCCTCACGATAAAAATAGAGCTGGGCCATTTTCAACGCCAATGCAAAAATCCGGTGTTGGCCCTGGGAACCGTATTTGCGCAACTCCATATCATCAAGATAAAAGACCAGATCGTCGCGATGCGGACCTATAAGGGTTTGCTGCCGCTCGCGTTCTTTACCGGCTGACCGGGATATTTCCTGTTCATAATGTTCCCGGATTTGCACTTCGGTCGGCAGGTCGGTTGATTCGGCATCATAAAACGTCTTGTAGCGAATCACCGGAGTCATGTCTGATCCGGCCAGCTGGTTATGGGCTTCTTCCAGAAACGTCTGAAACCGGCGGATCACCTGATGCCTTTTAGCCACGATGCGGGTACCGGCAGTCAGCATCTGCCTGGTCCATGGCTCCAGCATCCGGTTGAGTTGATCCGGATGATGATACAGATCCGTGAGAAGCTTGTTTCTTTGCCTGAGCGTTTTCCGGTATCGGATCAGATCATCCAGATAGGCCGGCGAGGTTTGTGAGATAAGCGAGTCGACGAATGATCTTCGCTCGGCCGGTCCCTCGCCGGTTAATTTTTTATCTCCGGG
>PWME01000218.1 GCA_003559235.1 Mollicutes bacterium
GATGAATACGGCATTAAAAAAGATACCTTTGAGGCTGTACCACTATTCGCGCAAACTGGTGATGAACGGTATACGAATGTTGATAAGATGATTTTAAAAGAAGTTGCGGTTATGCCGCATGCGCTCATCAATAATATTGAAACGAAACTCGGTAAAAAAGGCGAGTTATTGATTGAATATGTGCAATGGTTGCGCAACCGCATCATTGAAATGCGATTAGATGATGCGTATGCGCCAGTGTTACATATCGATGTTTATGGCACCATTGGTATCATCTTTGAGAACGATATAGAACAAATCTATAAGTATATGAAGAAACTTTCCAATACGGCCAAGCCTTTTACATTGCGTATTGAAGGGCCTATGGATTTGGGCGAACGCGAAGCAACGCTTAAAGGATTACAAGCATTGCGCGAAAAAGTTGATGATGATCGTTCGTGCAACGTTGAAATCGTCGCGGATGAATGGTGCAACACCCTTGATGATGTGAAAGCATTCACCGACCGTAAAGCGGCGCATATGGTACAAGTTAAAACGCCTGATTTAGGCGGTGTAAATAATATTATTGAAGCGTTGCTTTATTGCCGTGAACACGGCATGGGTGCTTACAGCGGTGGAACGTGTAATGAAACCGATGTGAGTGCGCGCATCACAACCTCAATTGCCATCGCGTGTGAAGCCACCCAATGTCTTGCCAAACCTGGGATGGGGACCGATGAAGGCATCATGGTCGTCAATAATCATATGATGCGTACGCTAAAAATGATTGAAAGAAGGAAAAAATCATGAAGCCAATTGTCGTTGGGACACTCGAATCAAGTGACTGCATGATTACCTTAAAACCGCATGATACGCTAGAAATTGAAATTGACAGCCCTGTAGCGGCTGTATTCGGTGCGCAAATTCGCGCCGCTATTAAAGCGGCCTTAAAAAAAGAACACCTTACAAACGTTCATGTATTATGTCAAGATAAGGGCGCACTCGATTACGCGATTGAAGCGAGAGTGCGCGCCGCTGCCGCGCGTTTTAAGGAGGTGCGCGATGCATCGTAGTTATTTGTTTGTGCCTGGTGATGCACCAGGGATGTTAGAAACGATCGATGTGTTTGATGCCGATGCGGTAATTATTGATTTAGAAGATAGCGTTGCACCAAACCGAAAAGATGAAGCACGGGCTTTGCTTGAAGCGTTTTTGACGCACCATAAATTTGACCATACTGCTATGTATGTGCGCGTGAACGCTGTAGATGAAACCGCTTGGTTTGAAGCGGATATCAAAGCCCTTCAAGCGCTAGCCATTGATGGCATTGTGTTGCCAAAAGCAACCCCCAAAACATTGAAAACCCTTCAGGAAGTCTATGCGGATCAAACGCTTCCTGATGTCATTGCTTTGCTTGAAACCCCTGGGGTCTTTTTTCAGTTACCTGAAGTGACTGCCTATCCTTTTGTGAAAGGGTTAATGCTTGGTGGGGAAGATTTACGGCAAGCGATTGAAGCACAGAAAATGCCACGCAGTGAAGAACTTGCGATGGCGCGCGGACTCATTATTCTTGCGGCTTCAGAGGCAAGTATTCAAGCCATCGATACGCCATTCACCGATATTAAGGATACAAAAGGCTTACAAGACGATGCTTTTCATGCCGCAAAGCTTGGCATGCACGGCAAAGCGTGTATTCATCCAAACCATGTTCAAGTGGTAAACACTGTATTTACCCCTGATCAAAAAAGTATTGAACAAGCTGAGCGCATTATTGCGATGCATGAAAAAACCCAATCGATGCGATTTAGTTTGGATGGCTTTATGGTTGATAAGCCTGTTATTGAACGAGCGAAACGCACTGTAAAGCGGGCAAAGCAGTTTAAAGGACGTCGTGTGTAACCGTGAAAACATTCAAAAATTTTAACCAGTTATTTAATTGCTTAGCACTTAAAGATGGTGTATCGTTAAGTTTTCACCACCATTTACGCAATGGGGATGCGGTGATGAATGCGGTTTTAACATGCATTGAATCGCTCAATCTTACCAATTTAAAGTTGTATCCTTCGGCGGTATTTCCTGCCTATGATGTCTTAACCCGTTTGGTAAAAAACGGGCGCGTTGCATCATTAACGACTAACTATTTAAACGGACCGTTGGCTGAAATCTTCGCCTATGACTACCCACCATGTACCCTTACGATGCAAAGCCATGGTGGAAGGGCGCGGGCTATATTAGAAGAAGACCACACAATCGATGTCACGTTTATTGCGGCACCAGCGGTTGATAAAGCCGGCAACGCAACAGGCGCAATAGGCAAAAATGCGTGTGGCAGTTTAGGCTATGCAATGGAAGATGCACGCATGGCAAAGACGGTTGTGTTAATAACCGATACCTGTGTTGATACCATTGAGACGCCGCAAATTCATGGCCGTGATGTTGATTATGTGGTTGTCTGTGATTCCATTGGTGATGCGCAAGGTATCTTATCGGGAACCACGCGAGTTACCGAACATCCGCTTGGTGTGAAAATTGCCCAAAGCGCTGCCAATATCATCCACACGCTTGATCTTGTAAAACCAGGGTTTTCCTTTCAAAGTGGGGCGGGTGGGATTAGCTTGCGCGTGACAGAATCCATTCGACAGATGTTAGAAGCGCAAGGTGTTAAAGCACGTTTCTTTTCGGGCGGGATTACCCGGTATCATGTCGATATGCTCGAACAAGGACTCGTCGACACGTTATATGATGTACAATGTTTTGATTTAGAAAGTGTAAAAAGTTTAACGCGCAATCCGAACCATATCGCAATAAGTGCAAGTGATTATGCCAATCCAAACAACCAGGACCGTGTGATTAAGGATTTAGATCTTGTCATGCTTGGGGCAACAGAATTTGATCTAGATTTTAATGTCAATGTGACCAC
>PWME01000078.1 GCA_003559235.1 Mollicutes bacterium
CAACCTGTTTATTCAGGTTATTGCACAGCGCATGGGTGTAGGTGGCGAACAAAATCCGGCCTCTGTTGTTCTTGTCACAAAGGTGCTTCAAGCGGTGCAGCGCCGCAACGGTTTTTCCGGTACCGGCGCCCCCGGTTACCTTGACCGGTCCCTTGAAATGGCCATATGCCAGATACTGCTGCGAAGGATGCAGGAATATGGACCACTTATCCATGTCCCCCATCAACATTTTTTCCAGCAGATCATCATCCATCTCCATGTAGAACCTCTTGAAAGTCGGGCTATCGCCATCTCCTGCCTTGGCTTCCGTCTCCTCAAGTTCTCGAAGAAGCTCCTGCACTGGCTGTCCGTCCAGGATTGCAAAAAGATGCTCAAAGGCCTCCCTGGGAAGGCTACTTTCCATGACTTCCAGATCGGATATGCTTTTTATTTCCTTTACCATTGAAAGCATTTCCTTCGGAACGGCTAGCCTCAACAGTTTCCGGTCCGCCAGAGTTGAAATCAGATCGGTACGATCCTCTTCCTCTACACTTTCAAACGCCTGCTGCCCCGTTTTGCTGCCCTCGTTAAAAGAATCGCTTTGCATGACACCAGTAGAAATGCTGTAGAGCTGGGGGCTGTTCGTTTCCGGGTTCCACTGAAATGTCTTGTTTTCTGCCCAAGCCATGGCTTCATCATGATTATCCACCCAGAGCAAAAAGAATTCATCGCGATCCTTGACTGTTCCTATGATGGCCCGATATTTAAGATTGACACGTGCGGTACGCAGCGAAGGGTCCTTGAACGTGGAGATCGATTCAAGATTGATCGCATGAGAGTGCCTGTTGGATCTGAATTTCTTTTGAAACTCATTAACTTTCTTCTGCACTCCGCGAGGCAGCTGGATGAAGCTATCCCAAAATTGGTCGTCAATTAAAAATCTCATGATCCAGCTACTCCCTTTTACATTGCCTGGCTAATCGTTGAAAACAGCAGATAGCAAAACACCCAATCGGTTGATCATCGTATGCTCTGAACTCTGAAAACACGTTTCGCTGGCGGGTCAAATCAATGGAACATCATTAATTGCTGTATTCTACCGCAAAATTACCTAAGCCGCAAGCCTGTTTTTGGATGATGGACCAGTTCAAAGAACGGCACCTGCGAAAGGATCATGACGATGCCGGATGGCCCAAGTCCGGTGTAATTCTGATTGATCGTATCCCGGGAGACATAACCATGCTTCAGTAAAGGGTTGGCACATCCATAATTTTACTTGAACAATAAACGCATTGATGAGGGAGCAATATGCATCCAGGAAGAAGATGATCTAAACGATTGATCTATGAGGTTGAAGCATTCTTCAACTGTCTTAATACTGTTTCTCTTGGTTTAGGCTTGTCATATTTTCAAGAGGATGTCAATGATGAATAAAATGAAAATAACAGCAGGAGTTAGAAAACCTTGCCTAATAGCTGATAATGTTTTATTCTAGTTCAAAGAACTATGAATGCAGGTGCTCTTGCTAAGTCCTGATTTGTAGTAGCTTAATTGTTAAATACGGCCAGTATTTGCCCAATTATCATCTTCCTAGCAAACCCATCATTGAAATTATATTTTCAAATTGACCCAATGATTTCGGTACTTGGAATAATTTTTCAACAAAGAGAAAATAACTAATGGAAAAAGAAGAAAGAGACAAGCTTAAACAAGATCTATTTGATCTTACACCACAAAATGGCGATCCGGTGGGTAATGTCACACTTATCGAGAAATTCCAAAAGAAAACTAACCTATCAGATGATGTATATTGGGATATACGAAATGAATTAATAGATGATGGAAAACTTGCAAAAGCAAGAGGTAAAGGTGGCTCTGTTCATCGATTGATTCAAATCGAGGAAAAAAAACCAACTACAAAAAATAAGAAAAATACAGTCATAAAAAAAGTAAAGGAAAGTACACTTTACACTCCATTTTCAAAATCTCTCAAAGATTTCTGGACTAAAGACAATGATATAAAAAACTATGTTCTACAAATAACTGCTAATCAGGGAAGAAAAGATACTGGTGGAAGATGGACTAGACCTGATATATCAATAATTGATGTTAAAGCCTTTTCTTTTTACCCTACCAAAATCCTTGAAGTAACGACGTTTGAAATGAAAACACCTGATAATTTTGGAATTGATGGTGTTTTTGAGACAGCCGCACATTCTATTTTCGCGCATAAATCATATTTAGCTATAAACTATTTGAAAGAAGATTATGCAGCAGATGAATTAATTGACACCATAATAAAAAGATGCGAAATGTTTGGTGTAGGACTAATTCTTTTTAAAGACCCAAGTGATTGGAAAACTGTGACGACTGTATTAGAAGCTAAACATAATAATCCAGATCCAATTGAAGTAAATCAGTTTATTAAGCAACAAATAGATCAAGACAATCAGCATATTCTCTTAGAAAAGATTAAGTAAACAAGTAGATGGCAAGACAGAAGTCATATTACCAAACTGATTAGCATCTAAATTTCATCATTATCTATGAGTTCAGGTGAGGATAATAGTTCTTATAGCGCCATACGCTCCAATAATGAATCAGCAATAATTAGGGGCGTTCTCGGTGGATGTATTATCACTGCCATAAATAAAATATATAGCAATGTCACTAATTGGAAATATCTCCGAAACACATCAGCATATACGCATCGATGAGCGTTGGGATATCTTCTCTGGCCATTCCTTTATGCTTACAGTATTTTCGGACTGCTTCTAAATGTTCCCGGGACATGTGTTTACTCAGGTAATCCTCACGGAACTCCATGAAATATTCCTCAAGGTCCGAAAACCTGCCATCCTCATTCAGGGCTTCCGCTTCCGCTTCTTGCATAAGCTGAATCCGGGCATTCTCG
>PWME01000257.1 GCA_003559235.1 Mollicutes bacterium
AGTGGGAAACGCACTTTTAAGTTTTTCATGCCTTTGAATTCAATTTTTTCTTCAATGGTTCTTAACCAGGCAATGTGTGAATGCAGTGAATCAACACTCAATCCGAGTAACTCTGTGTTCAATGCTTGAAATTCATCATGCATGCTTGCAAATGCCATGAACTCTGTGGTGCATACAGGCGTAAAATCTGCAGGGTGTGAAAATAAGATTACCCATTTTCCTTTGTAGTCTTGTGGGAAATTAACCATCCCTTGGGTGGTAACGGCTTTAAAAGCAGGCGCCTTGTCCCCAATGAGTGGCATCGTTGGTTGCATTGCTTCTTTTTCTTCCATGTGTTTGAAAACCTCCATACTATATTATTCCACTTGCGTGGTTTGTTGGCAAGAACGGCAAATGCCGCGGTAAGTGAGTTGTACATCTTCAATATGATGCGCTTCTACGTTCCCATTGACAACGTGTTCGCGTTGCATGGGAATATCATAAATCGTGTGACAATTATTGCATTGAAAGTGCGCATGAAAATCGGTTACGATATCATAATGCGCTTGATTTTGCATAATGAGTTCCCGCACCAAATGTTTTTCTAAAAACAGTTTTAACGTATTATAGACTGTCGTTTTGGATAATGTCGGCAAACTGTCTTTTAAAGCGCCATAAATATGCTCAACCGTCGGATGATCATGATGGTTGTGTAAATATTCATAAATTCGCATCCTTGTATACGATGGTTTCACACCGCATGCGTGTAAATGTTCAGCTGTTTTCAAATCGATCACCTCTGTAATGATTACAATTTTATAATAAACATAAAAATGTAGTGTGTCAAGGATTTATTTTGCGCAATCGCTAAAGCGTCTGGATTGAGTAACCGCTTGCAATGGGTTATACTAAAAGTATCTTGAAAGGATGGTGAGTACCATGGTAACCATACAAGAAGGCACCAATGCATTTTATGTTGGTGAAAGTCAAGAAAACGCGACCGCAATCATTCATTTTAAACCGAGTAAAAGTGGTGAAATCATTGCCAACTCGACGTTTGTAGATCCATCGCTGCGCGGTCAAGGCGTTGCGAAAAAGTTGCTTGATCGCTTGGCTGATTACGCAAGAGAAAATAATGTAAAGATTCGCCCAACGTGTTCGTATGTCGTTGATGCCTTTGAACGCTTCAATGCATATGATGATGTTAAAGTGGAAAAGCGTTAACTCGATAACTTCTTTATCTTTATATAAAAAACGGTATCGCATAGCTTATTGTGCGGTACCGTTTTTTGTGGCAACGATGATCATCGAAAGCGGTATGCCTTCATGATTAATATGGTCAAACATATTGCCGATGCAATAATCATATTCTTTAAATTGCTTAATGGTAAATCCATTATCAATAAGGGCGCTTAAAATATCTGACAAGTTATGCGAAAAACTTGTGAATGTGTTTGCTTCATCAACGGTCTTGCTCATATAGCCCATGCTATGCTCTTGCCACATCTTTTTCTCAAAATAATTATACAGCAGTTTTTTCGGGTCTAAAGGATCATACGCTACTTCTCCTTCGGCCCCAAGCATGTTTGCGGCTGGGTGGGATTCATGGATGAATAAGGTTGCACCTGTCTTTAAGGTCCGCGCAACCTTATTAAAAAATGCATGCACGTTTTCAAACCAGCACGCTGCGCCAACGGTGATGAGGCCATAATCAAAATGATTATCGTATTCAGATTTGATTGTTAAAACATCAGTTTCGATAAAATGGGCGGGGGCTTGCATGGTTTTTGCGACATGGTTCGCATAATCAACCATATTGCGTGCGAGTTCAAACCCCGTCGCAGATGCAATGTCAAACTGGTGTGCGATTTGACAAAGTTCACGCCCGTTATTGGCGCAAAACTGTCCGATGGTTTTATGCGTTAAATCGTGTTTCTTAATTACCGCATAAAAATCGTCATGAAAAAAAGGATTGGTTGATGTTTTTAGTAGGGTAACCAAGTCTTTCGCATACGATCCATCACGGTGCTCAAAGGCATGTTCCCACGCCGTTTTATTGTTTTTTATATAATCCATGGGGTCTCCTCTTTATGGTCTATGACCAAAATGGCGCAAAAATGAACGCCATAAGCGCAAAAAATAATGCTGGTACTAAAATCATCGTAATGCTTATATACAGTGCGAGGGTATGACGCTTACGTTCATTATCAAACAGTTTTTGTTTGTCTTCGGTTAAACAAAATATTAAAGCAACCAGAGCCAATGGGATGACAAACAGTTGAAACCCTGTCAATGCGCCCGCATCTGGAAAAATAAACCCCGTTAAAATAGAAAGCACAAACATGACTGCACTTGTCACGGCTAATATGAAGGCTGCTTGGACACGATTTTCTTCCATATTTGACACCTCACAGTTTGATTAATCCCATTATAGCACGCTATTAGCGAACATCAATGATACAATCGAGTTGAATGGGACCGCTATCTAATAATAACACATTTGCACTGCGGTCAGCGCCTTGTATTTTGCCTTCAATCATATGCAAAGCGTTCCCTTTAACATAATCGATTTGCACGGTTTCACCGCGCATAAGTGCGGTTTCAAAACGGTATTGCATCATCGCATATTGATCGCTTGATAAGGTGGGTTTTTGATAGGGTTCATTTTTAGAAAAAAGTGCGTTCATGGCATCGGTATGGGCGTTTAACGACTGAAACGGTAGCCACTTAAGCATTTTACGATCGACATAAAGGGCTTCAGGCACGGTGACCACCTACCAACGCTGCACGCGTTTTTAACGTTCCTGATTCTAAGAGTGAGGCAAGCCGCAATACACTTTGTTTGCCATAGCGTTTGCGAATAATGTCGATGTTTTGCCACAGTGCCTTGCGCGCACTTTTTTGCGCGGTGTTTTCAAAAAAGCCGATTTGTGTGAAGTCTTCATCAATCGTTAAGTGTGAAGCGCGAATACTCACGCGGCGAATCGGCGCGTCGTCATAGTGCTTTAAAAATAGTGAAAATACCGCCTCAAGTAATGTTTCAGGGTCGTTGCTGGCTTGTTCTAGTGTCATTTGCCTAGAAAAGCCGCCACCAACTTTTTTGCTGTAGCCAATGCCTAAGTGAATAGTACGCGCGCGTTGTTTGACAAACCGCAATTTTTCGGCGACTTCATCGGTCATTTCGAGTAAAATCGTTGGAATGGTTTTGCCCTCATAATCCTTAAAAAGCGTTTGGCCAAGGCCAACGGTTTTCATGGTATGTCGGTAACCGTGTGGGTCACTAATAATGGACATGTCAATACCATGGGCATGGTAAAAGAGTTCTTCGCCGATGACGCCAAAATGTTTTTTAAGCAGTTTTTTACTGCCTTGGGCAATGTCGCCAACTTTATACATGCCTAAAGCGTTCAACCGTTTTTCCATGCGCGTGCCAATGCCCCACATTTTAGATAACGGTTGAATCGGCCAAAGCATCGTTTCTACATCCTCATAATGCATGGCGGCAATGCCATCTGAAGCTTTTTTGCTGTAAAGATCTAAGGCGAGTTTGCTCAATAAAAGTGTATCACCAATGCCGCAGGTGGCGGGTATTTTGGTTGTATCATAAATATCATCCAAAATGTCGCGGGCAATCATACCAAGCGGTTTTTGGTAGTACTTGCGGTAAGCGGTTAAATCCAAAAACGCTTCATCAATGCTGTAAATATGAATGTCTTCAGGGGCAACGTAACGAAGATAGATTTTTGTGATTTGTTCGGAAAACGCGACATAAGAACGCATCCTTGGCGTCGCAATGATTAAATCTTTAATCTTGGGAATTTCATGCAAACGGCAGCGTGATGGCACACCACGCGCTTTTAAATACGGGGTTACCGCGAGCACGATGCTGCCGCCACCACGCCCTTTATCGGCAACGATTAAAGGTGTGTTAAAAGGATCGAGTCCTCTTAACGCACATTCTACGGAGGCAAAAAAGCTTTTTAGGTCAATGCATAAAATATCTCGGTGAATTTTGTAAGCATCCATCGCACACGCATCCTTTCTGATAAGGTATCTTTATTATAGAAAAAAACCGCACGCGGATAAAGACTTGACAAATGCGGTTTGTTTTGAAAGGCGCATGGCATTTAGCGAATACGTTTTTTAAAATTTTTACAATGTGGAAGCCGTGTTTTGGGTGAAAAGGTTGAAATGGCGCATCGGGCGGTCATCCTCACAATCGAGTCCCGTATGCATCGAACGATTGTTAAAATGGGCGTGAAAATCAAACGGCGTATTATTTTTTATGTACGCATGAATACCATGAATGATTTTGAGGGTTTTTTCAAGTGCCTCGCGGTATAAATCTTCAACGCTTTTATGGGAGGGCACGTTGGTGACGGGATGATACCACGTGTTATGTGCGCGGTTTAAATAGTCAAAATCGTGATGTTTTTTAGGGAGTGGCATATCTTTTAAAAACCGATCGCGATTTGACGGCAAAAGATCAAGTGTTGAAAAAAATACTTTTTTAAGGCCAGTGCGATCTTTGAGTGCGTGCTTAAAGATTGTGCGCATTTTTTTATACGATGTCAAGAAGAGTTCACCCGCACCAGCGTAATCATACGTTTCATGCACGACGCGGTCATAAAAAGCGCGCACGGCTTCAGGCAGGGTTTTTAAAGGCAACGCATCACGGTAATCATATTTATGGGCTGCCTTTTGTGTATCAATCGCAATTAAGCACGCATCAATGCGGCGTTCAAAGCGCATGTGCAACCCGCGCATTGAAGCGGTTTTAGGGTCGTTTTTATCGTAAAGACCAACATGATGATAAACATAGGGGTGAAGTGTGCTATCGAGTGTGTGATGCGCAATAAAGCCAACCAGATAAGAAAATAAGGCATCCGAATAATGCTTTTTGACACTATTCACAGCGGTTGCCATCAAAAGGTTGATGGATTCACTGTGCATGATGTCCCCTAAGTCGCGCGTTTTTTGTTTTTTGTTTGACATGACATTGTAATACAAACAATCGGGTCCTTGAGACCCGATTTTTACCAATGACACATCTAAAGGTAAATCGAGCTTTTCAAAAAGATCTTTGGCGAAACGGTTATGCATGTATACATCTGGCATACGCATCACCCCTTCAAGGTGGTTAATGTTTGTTTAAAAAAGTCAGGGAGTGGGGCTTCAAAACGCATCATGGTTTTGGTTTTAGGATGGGTAAACGCTAACGTGCTCGCGTGTAAATATTGGCCGTGTGCGGTATCGGTTTTTTTATGACCATACTTTTCATCACCGACAATCGCATGGCCAATATAGCGCATGTGGACACGAATTTGGTGGGTTCTACCGCTTTCAAGCATGCAGCGTATCAGGGTAGTGTTTTGGTAACGTGCTTCAACGTCAAAATAGGTTACTGCATCGCGTCCATTTTCAATGACGGTCATGTTTTGACGGTTTTTTGGGTCGCGCCCAATTGGCGCGTTTATTTTTCCTTTATCCGGTGCAACGACCCCTTCAACAAGCGCATGGTAAATGCGCTCCATTTTACGCGATTTTAAAGAAGCTTGTAAGTGATAAAGCGCTTCGGTGGTTTTTGCAACGACCAGTAATCCGCTTGTATCCTTATCAATTCTATGGACAATACCAGGGCGCTCAACCCCACCAACGCCTTCAAAATCATCACCAAGATGCGCCAACAGCCCGTGCACTAAGGTAGGTGTATCTTTAAGCGTTGGGGCTGGGTGGACCGCAAGACCACTCGGTTTATTCACAACAAGCAATGCGCTGTCTTCATATACAATATCTAAGGGCATCGCAATGGGTTTTAACGTGGTTTTTTCTATGGGTGGGATGGTAATAACAATTTTATCGTTAAAACGTACTTTGGCACTCGGTTTTTGGTTTGTGCCGTTGACAGTGATATGGCCTGATTCAAGTAAATTTTGGGCGCGTGAACGCGTTAGGGAACTTTCTAATGTCCCAATGGCTTTATCAAGTCGCGCGCCATCAAGGCTTTCAGGCACACTATGTTTGAGTGTTTTCATGGCTATGCTCCCGTCTTGGTTCAATGACCAACATATCAAAGGCAAACAGTGCCATCCCAATCGTTAAACAAATATCCGCAACATTAAACACTGGAAAATCGTACCCAAAGATATACGTATCGATAAAGTCAATGACTTCACCGCGCGCTAAACGGTCGATAAAGTTGCCAATCGCACCGGCAATGAGCAGCGTTAATGCGATTGAAAAGATTGTCCGTTTTTTAAAATCAAGGTCACGCGCTAAGGTAATAAATACTGCTAAGGCAACCAAGGTGATGATGATAAAAAAGGTCATTTGGCCTTGAAACATGCCCCATGCAGCGCCTGCGTTGCGCGTGTGGCCTAAATATATAATATTTGGAATAATCGTAATCCCAGCACTGCCTTTGGTGCCTTGGGCAATACTTAAAGCAACGAGCCATTTTGTGAGTTGATCGAGCAAGGTTAAGCTCATTACGGTAAGGATTGCGATGCGTATGGATTTTGTCATGATTTTCATCTCCTAAAGGTAGTGCGGGGTTAAAGTAATGATTAAAATGAGTGCGATGATGAATACTAACAAACCTATCGGCAAACCGATAACACCGAGACATGCTTTCGTTGTTAGCTTAGCCGAATCGTTATACGTTTTTAATGTTTTTGCATATAGCAAGGTCGTAAGCATGAAAAAGGCAAAAAGTGATAAAGCGGTAATGAATAAGATTTGATAAACATACTGAACGTACATTAATAAAAGGTTAATTAAAATCGCAAACCACGGGGTTAAAATAATCAAACTTGCCAGTAAGCCAAAGGTAATGCTTTTAAGGTGAGCTTGCCACGTGAACGCGTCTTTAAGCGTTTGAAACGTTTTTTTAATCATTGGCTTCACCCAAATTCTTTAAGTATTCAACCGCGTCCATCCAATGGTCAACTGGCACAATGGTTACATTCGCTTCAATCTTTTC
The DNA here is from genome assembly GCA_003559235.1 of Mollicutes bacterium. Classification (GTDB taxonomy): domain Bacteria; phylum Bacillota_I; class Bacilli_A; order Izemoplasmatales; family Izemoplasmataceae; genus PWME01. Next base: position 6,962 of record PWME01000257.1, read on the forward strand.
AGCCGTCTCAAACGCTGTGTCACGGTTATGACTAATATTTGGCACAAACATAATGTCTACCCCAAAGTGTTCTGCGGTAATCACTTTTTGTTTGACACCACCAATTGAGCCAACCGTGCCATCTAAACGAATCGTTCCTGTCCCAGCGATTTTTAAATCACCAATTAAATTGTCATCACTAAGGGTATTATACATGTGTAAAAAATGCATAAGGCCGCTGCTTGGTCCCCCGACAAAAGCATCCGCTTTTTCAAAATCGGGTTCATAGGCTACTAAGACATAAACATCCGCAATACTAATGCCAAAAATACAGCGGCTATTCTCTTCATAAGGCGTTAACGTTAAGGTAAGCTCATCACCATTGCGGCGTACGCTAAATCTATAAGGTTCATCGCAGACTGGATTACTTAAGGCGTCTCTTACGTCTTCATCGCCATTGACACTTAGGATAATATCGTTGCCGCGAATGCCAGAATCTGCCGCGTTTTCACGCACCAGCGTCACCATCGTTTCAATCCGGTAATCAAGCGGAAACCCAAGCGCTTGATAGGCATTAATAATCGCCGCATTTAACGCGTTATCGCGCTGCACTTGTCCAGTATCCCAAATATCAGAAATTGATTGTCCCCGCCGCGCTTCTGGTAAAACGCGGTAATCGATGGCATCGTCAAACGTCGCGACCATAAGTTGAAAAAACGTTGGCCTATATAAGGGCATAATATAAATTGAATAAAATGATGCCTCGGGGGCATCAATGCCTTCAAAAATGACATCATCGCGTGTTTCCCCTAAACGTCCTGGTGCATCGAGTTCAAATTCAACGCGGTAAATAAGTAAAAACATGAGCGCTAAATAAGGAATCGTTAAGGCGATAAGATAGGGTTTGGCCCGTTTCAACATCTTAATCATGATGTAACCGCACCGTTTGCATCGGCATTTGACGCGTGCTTACGCCCGCATCATTGAGCATGCGCATGCTCGCTTTTACGCTGGCTTCTTCTTGGTATTTGTTTTCGATATAAACAATTTCTTTGATGCCGCTTTGAATAATGAGTTTTGCGCATTCATGGCACGGAAAAAGCGTCACATAAAGGGTTGCGTGATCAAGTGATACGGTGCTATTTAAAATTGCGTTGGGCTCAGCATGCACAACGTAAGGATATTTCGTATTTAAAAACGTGCCTTCACTAACCCAAGGATATTGATCATCATCTAACCCAATGGGAAACCCGTTATAGCCAATTCCTACAATCCGCTTTTTGGCATTCACAATACACGCGCCCACTTGGGTGCTTGGGTCTTTTGAACGCATTGCGCTCAGTTGTGCAACGCCCATAAAATAGTCGTCCCACGCGATATAATCACTGCGTTTCATGCTTTTCACCTACTTGACGTTTTTCACACTGTTTAAGTTCACATGGCAATAGCCATTTTTGTTTTTATCGAGATAGTCTTGATGATAACTTTCTGCTTCATAAAACGGTTCACCCGTTTTTAACTCAACATAAACGGTTTTCTTTAGCGTGGCCCGTAATTGATCTAAGTACCTATCAATAATGGCTTTTTGTGTATCGGTGTAATTATAAATACCTGTGCGGTATTGCACACCAATATCAGGGCCTTGTCTGTTCACTAAGGTGGGGTCAACGATATTAAAGAAATGCTCAAGCAATGTCTTTAAATCAATGGTATCTTCATCATAATCAATCGCGACGGCTTCAGCGTGGCCTGAGCCACTGCATACCGCTTCATAACTTGGGTTTGATGTGTGCCCTGCAATATAGCCAACCGTTGTATCTAAAACGCCATCGACTAACTTAAAATAGGCTTCAACGCCCCAAAAGCAGCCGCCTGCTAAAATGATTGATTGTTTCATACTTTCGCCTCCAATAAGGTTTTAATGATGTAAGATGCCCCAAGCAATCCTGCGGATGGTGGCACGAAGCCATTCGATGCGACCATCCCTTGTGTTTTGATAGGGGCTTCTAGTGAAACGATACTCATGATTTGATGATACGCATCTTCATGGCGCAAGCGCATCCTTAATTTACGCGCGAGCGGGTCTATTGTCGTGTTTTTTAACGGTTTAATCGTGAACTGATTGGCTTGCATGCGGTTGCCTGCCCCCGTTGCCGTTAAAAATGGAATCATATAGTGATGCGCCGTAATGGCCAAATCAACTTTTGCGTCGATATCATCGACTGCATCAAATAAAAAGTCGATGGTGTGCGTAAATAGTTGTTTACGGGTTGATGCACCATAACGCATCGCGTAAGCGTGTACTGTGCATCGCGGGTTAATGTCTAAAATACGTTTCTTTAAGACATCCACTTTCTTTTTGCCTAAGGTTGAATGCAAGGCAATGATTTGACGGTTTAAATTCGACGGCTGAATACAATCATCATCCATTATAATAAGCGTGCCAACGCCACTGCGCGCCAACGCTTCAACCGCATAAGATCCTACGCCACCACAGCCAATAACCGCGACGGTTTGCGTTTTTAAATGGTCAATCCCTTCTTGCGTAAAAAGCGGGGTTAAACGTTCGAACATATCAATCGCCTTTTTCAAACAAATCGACATTAAAGATTGCTTTGCCAAGTTCTATTAAAACAATAAAAAGCGGAATAAACCCTGCAAAAACACTCGGTGCGACATCAACGGTTTCAAAAAAATCCGCAATCATCATCGCAAACCCAATAAACGCAATACCACTTAATAAAAGCACCCCACCAAATGCACGGCGGTAACTAGTCTTTACACGAAATGCGCGGTCTTTCCTTGTGAATACCATAAAGAAGGTTGCACATAATAATGCAATCAATCCAGCCAATACAGATACCCAAAACTGTGATGTGCCCTTGAGCACACCATCAAGTGGGGTTATGCGAATGAGCGCATAAATCCCTGGTGGTGTCGCAACGACCAAAAAACTTAACACAACCGCTTGTACCGTCTAAACCGATTTAACGCGAATCATGCCGCTTCTGCCTCATCCGCAAGCGAGGCTTGCGATGGTTCTAAGCGCTTGCGGTCGCGGTAAAATAAATAGAGCGCGCGCAAGGTTGCCGCAATCGGACTTGCAAACACAATACCAAAGATGCCAAATAAACTTCCAAAAAACAAAATCGATACAATAATGAGTAACGGATGGATTTTAAGTTGCCGTCCCATAATAATCGGTTGGAAAATTGACCCTTCAATAAACTGAAGTCCAACATTCACAAACACAATCGCCAATACCCCAACATTGGCATCGCCCGTGATCGCCACATAAATGGCAATCGGGATCATCGCAATGAGCGACCCAAAATAAGGAATGACATTCAGCAACCCAACAATCAGTCCAAAAATCAAATAATATTCTAAGCCAAGCAAGCGATACACCATCGCACTGACAATCCCGATGGTAATCATTAAAAATAGCTGGCCTCGGATGTAAGCACCGACCGTAACATTTAGATTACTGATCAGTTCACGCGAAGGGCCGACATACCGCTTCGGCACAACCGAACCAAGCGCTTGATTGACGCGTTCATAATCGAGTAAGTAAAATAGTAATAAAATCGGCAAAATCGCCACAACCATCACAATGCCATACAAAGTCGTTGGCACAAACGACGCCAGCGTATCCACAACCGATTCTACAGTCATCCCGATAATACCCGCTTCATCGAGCGCGGCGGCTAAATAATCATACGCCGCCACCCCAAACACAAAATTATCGCGCAGCTGATTTTGAAAATAATCGACAAGCCGCGGGTAATCTTGGTCAAAAAATGTTTTGACTTGTTCGAAAACAAGCGGCGTTAAAAACCGGAAAAAACCATACACAATGACAAGCAACGCCACATAGACAAAGACAACCGTAACCCCGCGCGGTCCGATGCCTTTATTTTCTAAATACCGGATGAGCGGAAACATAATAATGGATAATAACCAAGCCAGTAAAACGGGCACAAGCACGTTTCTTAACGCAAGGGCAATGGCGCGCCAAAAAGGCGCAAAGAGCGTTAAGACAAAAAGTAATGCAAACGCCAAAATAAGTACGCCAAGCACTTTAAGGGCGCGGTTTAAAAACGTATCGTTTAAAAAACGGGAATCTTTGCGCATCGGAATCACATCCAATCTTTCCTTCATTATACCATAGCTATTTTGCCTTTTTTAACCCAAGCGTTTCGCGTTGTTCATCGTCAATCACTGAGGGCGCTTCTGTCATTAAGCATTGCGCGCTTGCGGTTTTTGGAAATGCGATGACATCGCGAATGTTTTTGGTTTTCCCAAGCACCATTACAAAGCGGTCGAAGCCAAAGGCTATGCCACCGTGTGGTGGGGCACCATACTCGAGTGCATCGAGTAAGAAACCAAACTTTTCACGTTGTGCTTGTTTATCAACTTGTAAAATATCAAAAACATCTTTTTGTAAGTAAGGTTCATGAATCCGCATCGACCCACCCCCGAGTTCTTGCCCTTGTACAACAAG
>PWME01000163.1 GCA_003559235.1 Mollicutes bacterium
CAACTTTTTCTCGTATGCTGTTTGTCGTGGTGACGTAAGCAAGTTGCCTGCAAGATTGGCTACTGCGGTAACAGCGGAAGTGGCTAAAATCGTCCAATCCATTACTCAATCCTCGTTTTTCGTAATAGTTTATCGTAATATAGTTACGATATGGATTGGAAATAGGTTTTCTTGATTGTAGGTAAATAGAAAATTATTTATCGTATCCAGACTAGGATTCTTGCGGACGGGTAAGCGTTTTTTTCTCGATTTAAAAATTGATTACCACGCCGCAGTAATGCAAGACCTTTGTATGGCTTATAATTACTCACTAACAAAAGTATTATGAAAAAAAATACTATTGTGTTATTTATAGTTTTTGCCACTCTATTGATTCTTTCAAGTCTTGCTGAGGCAAAAAACGAGTTTTCTGTTAAATTAGAGGTAATAGGCAATAATAATGATTCACTGACGGCAAGAAGCTTATTGCTTAGAGAGCTACGGAGTATTCATGATCTAACTATTGTTGATAAAAATCCCGATTTTACATTACAAGTTGAGATAATTCAAATAAGTATGGGTAATAGACTTGAAGGTTATGTGGTGTTTGCAATAATACTATACTATGATGGCATAACATATAATAATTTTCTCAGCAGTGCCAGTTTTAAAATACGTCCAGATAATCTTAGAAAAGCATATGAGGATTTAGTGGCGGGATTTGATCAAGTTGCCCTTGAGCCTAAGCGATAATGTCAAATAATTAAACAATCGAACTTATTACTAATCAAGCACTTGTTATTCGTTGTGATCTCGAAAAGTATATTTACTATCACAATAATAATAACCCTCATAATATTATCATTTTCCCACATGGATATTGTCATGAAGAGAGTCTTCTTCGAGCACAAAACGGCACTCATTCCCTTGTAAGGAATCCGGTTCTCCGATGTCTATAGGGCATGGAACACGAAGCCCGAATCGGATACCTCTGCTACCAGGCGGCACGAAATGCTCTCACAGCTGATGAACTGAGCGAATTGCTCGGATATATTATCCTTGATCCGGAGATATTAGAACTTATAGAAACAGAAGTTCTGCTACGAAAATGGCATCGAGAGTGAATTGTTTTCTGAACACTTACCAAAATCTGCGGACATTAAAAACCCAACCCCATATTTCAGAAGTCGGATTCGAGTGCCAAAAGTTGTTGTAGAAAGATACGATTTGGTTATTTTCTACTATTACCAGTCCACAAAATCATTCCATACCATGAAGAGAACGTTACTTACCACCACCATTCTCATAGTCCTTACCACCAATTTGTTTGGACAGTCATTCTCTATAGATGTTAATGGTATTGTGAAGTGCGAAGGGGTTCCAAGTGGAACCACGGGACTCATTTTTGGGGAAACATATGAATCTGTAGACAGGGACTTACTTATTCAAAGAAGAGATGAGGGTGAAGACCTGACCAAAGTCTGTGTGAGTAATGTCACGGATTTGAATGAGATGTTTAAAGGATCTTGGGATAACCTTAATCAATTCAACCAACCCATCGGGAATTGGGATGTAAGTTCCGTCACAAACATGAGTTGGATGTTCGAACATTCAGAATTTAACCAACCCATAGAGTATTGGGATGTGAGCAATGTGAATAATATGAATGGAATGTTTTCAAATTCGCAATTCAATCAACCTTTAGAGAGTTGGGATGTTAGTGGTGTAACCAATATGAGTTTGATGTTTAACAGTTCCCAATTCAACCAAACTATCGACAGCTGGGATGTAAGTTCCGTCACAGAAATGAGTTGGATGTTCCAGCTTTCAATATTCAACCAACCCATAGAGAATTGGGATGTCAGTGGCGTGACTAATATGTGGAGTATGTTTAGTAGTTCCCAATTCAACCAACCCATAGAAAAATGGGATGTTAGCAATGTGAATAATATGGGTTGGATGTTTAGGGGAAGTATTTTCAATCAACCGTTTGGTGATTGGGACGTGAGTAATGTGACTAATATGAGTATGATGTTTTACGATTCCCAATTCAACCAACATATCGGAAAATGGGATGTGAGTAGTGTGACGAGTATGTTTGGGATGTTTAGAGGAAGTCAATTTAATCATCCCATTGGGGATTGGATTGTGAGTAATGTGGCGAATATGGAACACATGTTTTGGGAAAGCGAGTTCAACCAACCGATAAATAAGTGGTGTGTACTAAGCATTACATCTGAACCTTTTAATTTTTCTACAGGAAGTCCTCTCACCCTCGAAAACAAACCACTTTGGGGGACTTGTTCCGTTCAACCGCATAAACTAACCCAACTAACCCCCGAAGACAATTCTACGGAGATTTCCACAACACCTTTGATGAAATGGAAATCAGATTCCCAATCCACTAAATACCAACTTCAAATATTTGAGGGGTTTGACCCAATTGTTGTTGATACATTGGTTTCAGATACAACCTACATAAACCCATATTCACTAAGAGGTAATGTGATCTACAATTGGAGAATAAGGGGTATTAATGGAGATATTTCATACGGTGAAGGACCATTGACAGGGGAATGGAGTTCCATATGGAAGTTCACTACACAGGTAGAACCTGTAGGAACCATTACCCTACTTTCCCCTGAAAACAACTCAACCGTGGATGAACTAACTCCCACTCTGACTTGGAACTCAGAACCCAACTCGGACTCCTACACTCTTCAGGTCTCAACGGATGATTTCTTTACATTTGTAGTAGATGAAGAAGTTTCTGACACTACCTTTACAACTCCAACTCTTTCCTATTCTACTGAATATAGTTGGAGGGTCAGGGGAACCAATCCATTAGGGGACGGAGAATGGAGTTCAGCATGGAAGTTCACTACACAGGTAGAACCTGTAGGTAC
>PWME01000007.1 GCA_003559235.1 Mollicutes bacterium
CGGGATAATCTCGAACATGTGATTGAGCGCTTAAATACGCGTGGTGATGATTTTTCATACTTACGTGAAGTGGTGAGTGCTGATAAAGAAAGGCGCGAGATTATTAAAGAGCTTGAAATGCTTAAGCATTCACGCAATGCTGAAAGTAAAAAGATTGGCGCAATGAAACGTCAAGGAAAAGATGTGACACCGGTCTTAGAAAAAATCGAAAGCGACAAAGCAAAAATACAGGCATTACAAAACAAAAAACGATTGATAGAAGAAAACATTCAAGAAACATTATTAAAAACACCGAACCTTCCACATCAAGCCATTCCAATTGGTAAAGATGAAAATGACAATGTGCTATTGCGGGAAGTTGGCACAATCGAACCGAAAGATTTTGAGGTCAAACCACACTATGAAATAGCGCAAGATCTTGATATTTTAGATTTTGAACGCGCAGCTAAAGTAGCCACTAGTCGTTTTGTTATCTATAAAAATGCTGGGGCACATCTTGAAAGAGCGCTGATTAACTTTATGCTTGATTTACATCGTGAAAACGGGTATGAAGAGTTACTATTACCGTATATTACCAATTATGAATCGATGCTTGCCGCTGGGCAGTTTCCAAAATTTGAAGCGGACGCGTTTAAATTGGTAGATGAACGCAACTTATATTTAAACCCAACTGCTGAAGTACCGAGCATCAATTACCATCGGGATGAAATTTTAGAAGCTGAAGCGCTCCCGAAAAAGTATGCCGCATTTACTACGGCATTTCGACAAGAGGCTGGCAGCGCAGGACGCGATACCCGTGGCATTATTCGGTTGCATCAATTCAATAAGGTCGAACTGATTAAGTTTGCCACACCTGAAACATCATATGAAGAGTTAGATGATATGCTCGCTTCAAGTGAAGCGGTTTTACAACGCTTAAATCTCCCATACCGAGTCATTGAGTTATGCAGCGGTGATATTGGCTTTGCGATGGCAAAAACGTATGACATTGAAGTGTATATTCCTTCTCAAAATACGTATCGTGAAATTGGCAGTATCTCGAATGCTGAAGATTATCAAGCACGCCGAGGCAATATCAAATTCCGTCGTGAAGCGGATGGGAAACCCGAATTTGTACACACGTTGAATGGTTCTGGTTTGGCCGTTGGAAGAACCGTTGTCGCGATAATAGAAAACTATCAACAAAAAGATGGTAGTATTATCATTCCAGAGGCTTTAAGACCATATATGCATATGGAAAAAATACAATAAGGAGGCAACACATGTTTAATTTACAGCCACAGTGCGACATATTAAAAGAAACAAAATCATTAGTGGTTAGTCGGGATCAACAACAAACCCAAACCGAAGCGATTGTTGAGGCGTTAGAGCTTAATCTTGATTCGTTAGAAAAGCCTATCGACAGTGTTTATACGTTAGGAAAACTTCCAGCAAAGCGTGTATTTTTCGTCGATGAAGAAGCGCTTAAAACACGGAAAGAACGGGAAAAAGTGGCAAAAAAACTTACCGAAATTAAAGACGACGCAATCATGCTCCTTGACACATTTAGCGAAGCGGATATTGCAATGTTTTTCGAAGCGTTAACCGTTGCACACTATCGGTTCAATACATTTAAAACCGATTCTAAAGAAGATGGTGCTGTTTTTGCATATACAGCGACATCTAAACAAAAAACGCATGTACAAGAAGGCATCGTAATCGGTGAGGCAATCAATCACACCCGTGAATTAATTAACACGCCATATAATTATTTAAACGCTGAAAAATTGGCTAGCTATGCAGAAAACCTTTCATCAATCGATCATGTTGAAGCGACCATTTATGATAAAAAGGCATGTGAAGCGATGAATATGGGATCGTTTCTAGGAGTAAATAAAGGGAGTACTGATGAACCACGTTTGATTCACCTACGCTTTAATGGCGCACCTAATGATGAAGATCGCGCAACATTAATCGGAAAAGGGGTCATGTTTGATACTGGTGGTTACTCATTAAAAGGTGTACAGTCTATGCCGTCGATGAAGATGGATATGGGGGGCGCGGCAACGGTGCTTGGCGCATTTGAAATTATTGCAAGATTAGGCTATAAAACCAATGTGGATCTTGTGATTGCCGCGACAGACAACCGTATTGGAGATGATGCCATCGTTCCTGATGATGTCTTAACCGCAGCGGATGGTACAACCATTGAAATCGTCTCAACAGATGCTGAGGGTCGTTTAACACTAGCGGATGCACTATGGTTCGCGCAAAAGGAAGGGGCTACGCGTATCATTGATGTGGCAACGTTAACGGGTTCTGTCGTTGGTGCACTTGGTAAAACCTATACTGGGGCGTTTACGAATAACGATGCATTTTTAAAGACCTTTACAGAAACATGTGAACAAAGTCAAGAAAACATTTGGCACTTACCAATTCATGAAGATTACCGCGAGGCATTAAAAAGTCAAACCGCTGATATGAAAAACTCTGGCGGTAGACTTGCAGGTGCGAGTGTTGCTGCAGCTTTCTTAAATCATTTTGTTAAAAAAGATGTGCCTTGGATTCATCTAGATGTTGCTGGGACTGCTTATGATAGTAAAACAGGCGCAAGCGGAGTATTGGTTAAATCCATTGCAAAACATTTTGCGGCATAAAAAAATGATGTTGTCATTTCGGTGACAACATCACTTTTCCTTTATTTTAGCGCATTTTTAACAGCATCTGCAACAGCATGATAATCGTTATCATCATACCTTGATTGATGGTTTTGCCAAGCAATCGTTAACCCATCTTTTTCATACCGCGGTAATAAATGGATATGAAAATGGTCAACGCTTTGATAAGGGCGTTGATTGTTTGAAATCACATTGAGACCAATGGGATGAAATGCATCTTTCAAGGCTCTTGAAAGCGTTGGTACAACAGAAAACACATGGTGTGCGGTTGTCGCATCCAAATCGTATACCGTTTCATGATGGTCTTTTGGAATAATTAAGGTATGACCTTTGGTGTTTTGTGATATGTCTAAAAAGGCTAATACGTTCTCATTCTCATAGACTTTGTAGGCTGGGATTTCTCCATTGACTATTTTACAAAAAATACAATCCATAACTTAATCCTCCTCATTATATCGATCGACAATGGTTAAACAATCTTCCATTGATGTTAAGATGTAATCGGGATTAACAGCTTCTAAATGCGCGCGCCCTTTAATGCTCCAAGCGACCCCAGCGGTAAGCACCCCAGCGGCTTGTCCAGACAGTATGTCACTTTGATTGTCTCCAACCATAAGGGTTTGAGAATGATGATTAAGCGCTATGAGCGCTTTTTCTACGGGCTCTTTATGTGGTTTAGGATGGGTTACATCATCATATCCGATAACGACATCAAAATAGTCATTAAGTCCGTAATGGTCAATACTTGGTTGGGCTGCAGATTTTCTTTTTATGGTTACAATCCCAATTTTGATGTTGCGTTTTTTCAGTGCTTTGAGGGTTTTAATCACATTCGGGTATAAGCGATGCATTGTTGCTTCATGTTTTTTATAGTAATCATGGTAGGCATGCACTAGACGATCAACGGTTTTTGAATTAGGCGCGTAGCGTCCAAAAATATCCCAAAGTGGGGGGCCGATCTCATCAATGATGCGTGAGCGGTCCGTGTCGAGTTCAGGAAGAATTTGTTGGTATGCGTGTGTGTAACTTGCAATGATAACCTCGTTCGTATCGATTAAGGTGCCATCGAGGTCAAATAGCACAGCCTTTAATGCCTGCATAGTATCACCGCTTCTATTGTAACATGATGCATAAACTGCGTGGAAAAGAATTGAAAATTCCGTAAAATTTACTATAATAGGGACGATAGGAGTGAGACAATGTCAACGATTATAAAATCATTAAAGACAAAAATACTAGAAGCAAAGCGGACGATTGTATTTCCAGAATCAGATGACGGGAGAATAATTGAAGCCGCAAAGCGTTTAGCAAGCGAAGGCTTATTGCAGCCCATTTTGATTAAAACTGACGCGATGGGTGATGTCCCTTCTGGTGTAAAGGTAATCGATCCTGAAACATACGAAGGGTATAATGAGATGGTACAAGCCTTTGTGGAAAGACGCGCTGGAAAATGCACTTATGAGGAAGCTGAAGCGCTTTTAAAATCTCCCAATTACTTTGGGACTATGCTTGTTTATCTTGGGTTAGCCGATGGTCTTGTGAGCGGTGCGGCACATTCAACAGGTGATACCGTGCGCCCAGCATTACAAATTATAAAAACTAAACCTGGGATATCGCGTACCTTTGGTTATTTCTTAATGGTGAGAGACGATGAGCTACTCATCATGGGAGATTGCGCGATTAACCCTGCACCCGATGCCAAAGCATTGGCTGAATTTGCGGTAGAATCTGCAAAAGCAGCCGCATTGTTTGGGCTTGAGCCAAAAGTTGCGATGCTGTCGTTTTCTACCAAAGGAAGCGCTGATACCGATGAGACAATCAAAGTACGTCAAGCGGTAAAAATTGCGCAAAAGAAGGCGCCAGAATATGCCATAGACGGTGAAATGCAGTTTGATGCAGCTTATGTTGAGAGTGTTGGAAAGAAAAAATGTGCCGATAGCCCAGTCGCAGGGTGTGCAAATACCTTTATATTCCCTGACTTAAACAGTGGAAACATCGGGTATAAAATTGCCCAACGCCTTGGGGGCTATGAAGCCATTGGCCCAATTTTAGCGGGTCTTAATCAACCAGTAAATGATTTATCGCGTGGGTGTTCTAGTGACGATGCGTACAATACGGCGATTATTACCGCCGCACAAAGTTTGACGAAATAGAGCTCGTCTGAGCTCTTTTCTTTCTCAATGATTGTCATAGCAGAAGGTGATTGTGTGAAAAAAATAGCGTGGATTATTTACAATCCAGAAAGTGGCAAAAAAACTTTTCAAGATAGCATCAAAATTGTCGAAAATCGACTGATTTCAATTGGATACGATATAACGTTATATAAAACTAAATATATCGGGCATGCTAAGCGGATTGCGCGGGCATCATGCGAAGCTCACGCTGATTTATTGGTTGTTTCTGGTGGTGATGGAACCGTTAATGAAGTCATCAATGGTATTGCCAACGCTAACCATAGACCAACCCTAGCATGCTTACCTTCAGGAACAACGAATGATTTTGCGAGAAACCTTGGCATGAAACATTCTCTTGAGGCAAACCTTGATATTATTGAAAACCATACACAATGTGCCATTGATATTATGGAAGGATCCAAAGGTTACATTGCGTATGTAACCGCGCTTGGAAACTACGTTGATATTAGTTTTGAAACCCCTTCTAAATGGAAAAGAAAACTCGGTTTTCTTGCGTACTTGATTAGTGGAGTACGGAAGTTTTTCACCATGCCACGCATCAAAACAACGATTGTGCATGATGATGGTGTAGCGCGCGGATATTTTTCATTAATTTTAGCCGTGAACACACGTTACGTAGCGAGTTTTAAACTGTTTAAAAAAACCGATCTTAACGATGGGAAAATCGATATCATTGCGTTAAAATACATCCCCTTTTTCAATAACATTTTATTTGCGGCGTTCTTTTTATTGAAGTTGAAGCGGTTGCCTGGAATGCGACATATTAAAACAACAGAAGCTACCATTGATCCAATTACGACGCGTCGTTGGAGCAACGATGGTGAAGCGGGCTTAGCAGGTAAAATACACATCAAGAATCGTCATAGACATATTCATGTTATTGTTGATGAAAGCGTTGCGAAAACGTATTTTAACGGTGATAGTTCTAATGTTTAACATTCCAGAAGTTATCGTCGTTGAAGGAAACCATGATAAGGCGCGTTTGAAACAAGTTGAGCCTTCACTTGATATCGTCATTACTAATGGAAGAGAGATATCTGAGGGTACGCTTGATTTGCTTAAAACCTTGCATCGAACACGAGGCATTATACTCATGATGGACCCCGATGCGCCTGGTGAGGTTATTCGCAAAAAGATTGAATCGCATGTTGGTACAACCAAACATATATTTTTACCAAAACATGCATGTATTGATAAACGAAAAGGGAAAGTAGGTATTGAGCACGCATCGTTAAGTGTGCTTAAAGAAGCACTTATGCATCACACAAAACAGGCTTCTAGAGCAACGCCGTCACTTACCGTGGCGGATTTAACCGCGCTTGGATTATCTGGCACAAAGCGCGCCGCATTACGTCGCAAACACGTCGGTCGAAAACTACATATTGGAGAGTCAAATACGAAGACGTTTTTAAGGCGCTTGACGATGTTTGGGATTTCAAAGGCAACGTTAGAAAAGGTGATTGAATGAGCGATTTACACCGTGATCCTAATAAAATATTGCGTTCTCATGCGCTTGGTGCGCGTAAGCGGTACGGGCAAAACTTTTTAATCGATGAGAACATCTTGAAAAAAATCGCCGATAGCGCTCCGATTGATGAGGAAACACTTGTCGTTGAAATAGGACCGGGGCTTGGCGCTTTGACACGCTATTTGCTTAATCGAGCGAAAGCTGTTTTAGCGTATGAAATTGATCAAGGGCTTGTTAAATTATTGAAAAAACATTTTACACAGCATCACTTTTACTTAATTCATGATGATGTGTTGAACCGCGATATTGATCAAGATATTGCGACATTAAACCAATCGTTTAAACACGTAGTGTTGGTTGCGAATTTACCGTACTACATTACAACACCCGTATTAATGCAGTGTTTAGAAAAAACTGAGTCACTTTCTCACTTAAGTGTACTTATGCAACATGAAGTGGCGAAACGGATTACTGCTAAACCATCAACAAAAGCATATAATGCGCTGTCCGTTGCGGTTGCCTACCGTGCAAACGCGCACTACGCTTTTAAAGTTCCCGCATCAGTGTTTGTGCCAGCACCCAATGTTGACAGTGCGCTTGTAACGTTGCAGTTTCGACAACCTAAACAAATACCAAAGCATGAACCGTTCTTCTTTGAACTTGTAAGAGCTGCCTTTAAACAACGAAGAAAAACGCTCCTTAATAATTTGTCAGCCTTTACATCGCTATCTAAAGCTGAGATTTCTGAACGATTAACACGTATTGGTATAGAACCAAGTGCTAGAGCAGAAACCCTTAATCTTGAAACGTTTATTCGCCTTGCGGATGCTTTTAATAACCATCAATAGCTAATTTCAGAGGTAAAATAGTGTCTTGTGTGATAAAATAAAGTAAAGGGGGTATTCAGTATGGTAAAAGAAAAAGCCTTTGCGAAAGCTAACCTATTTTTAGATATCGTAGGGAAAAGACCTGATGAATATCACAACCTTGAAATGGTTATGGCGCCAACATCGCTTTATGATACCTTAACATTTCAAAAGACGAATGAACTTGGTGTTCACTTGACAACCAACTGCCCTATTACTGAAAAACCTGAAGAGAATTTAGTTGTCAAAATTGCACAAGAACTTATGAAAACGTATCAAATAGACGGCGGAGTAAAAATTGATTTAAAAAAGCGGATTCCAATTGCCGCTGGCCTCGGTGGAGGCAGCGCTGATGGTGCCGCAACACTACGTGGGATGAACCGCTTATTTAAGTTGAAGTTACCGAATAAGACTTTGGCAGATATCGGTGAATCTTTTGGGAGTGATATCCCTTATTGTATATATAATCAATTATGTATTGCACGGGGAAAAGGCGAACAATTGTTCTTCTTAAAAGGTCGCCTTAATTTAAATGCATTGCTCATAACCCCCCCCGTTCAAACGTCCACAAAATCCGTGTTTGATACCGTTGATATGGCAAAAGTGCCAACGGTAAAAATTACGGGGATGACCAACGCCCTTTATAATAAAAACCGGCAATTGATCATGAATGAACTGTACAATGCCTTAGAGCCATTCGCACTTGAAGCTGTGCCTGAAGTGCGCGCGTTAAAGAAAAAACTTGAAGCTTTTGATGTCGATGGTATGGTTATGAGCGGGACTGGTGGAACTTTTGTGGTATTTCCAAAAGACAAAAAACAAAGCCAAGAAATTATCGATAGTTTAGATAAAAAAATGTTTGCTGAATGTGTGAAAATCTACTAATAAGAAGCCATTGCGGCATCGAAAATATTTGAAATGCCAAAAAATGTGTGATATAATCGCTGCATACAGGTGTCTATGACACGAAAGACGGGGTGTAAGGATGAACATAACGGACGTTCGGATCAAGAAGTTTAATGGGGAAAATCGTTTGAAAGCCATTGCGGCTATTACCATCGATGACTGCTTCGTGGTACACGAACTTCGCGTTATCGATGGAAAGGACGGTCTTTTTGTGGCGATGCCAAGCCGCAAGATGCCCAACGGAGAGTTCAAGGATGTTGCCCATCCAATCAACCAAGAAACACGCAATTTGATTGAAGGCATCGTTATTGACCACTACCATAAAATTGATACACCTGATCCAGTCACCGAACAAACGAAAGAAGAAGAATAATCAAAATATCATGCAACTTTTCTTAAAAGTTGCATTTTATTTTTGTGCGTTTTCTCGTATAATGGACACGGATAGACCAACTATCGATGATGGAGGATTTTCATGACAAATCTAAGCGAACACAAAGTGAAGCTCTTTTCGCTCAGCGCAAACAAATCTCTTGCTGAGGAGGTGTCAGAACTAAGTGGCATCCCACTAAGCAAATGCGAAGTCAAACGCTTTGCTGACGGAGAAATTGGGCTAAATATCGAAGAGACAGTGCGCGGACACAATGTGTTCGTTATTCAACCAACCCAAGCGCCTGTTAACGAGAACTTAATGGAATTACTCATTATGATTGATGCATTGAAACGTGCATCCGCAAAAGACATTAATATTGTGATGCCTTATTATGGATATTCAAGACAAGACCGCAAAGCCGCATCACGGCAACCTATTTCCGCAAAACTTATTGCCGATTTGCTTGAAACAGCGGGGGCGACACGCGTTATTTCAATGGATTTACATGCGGGTCAAATTCAGGGATTCTTCAATATTCCCATCGACAATTTTGTGGCAATGCCTATATTGGTTGATTATTTTCATAAAAAACTACAAGATCAAAAACTTGTTATCGTGTCGCCTGATCATGGTGGTGCTGTTCGGGCTAGACAATTGGGGAATGCCTTGCATGCACCAATCGCTATTATCGACAAACGTCGTCCCCGTACTAACGAGGGTGAAATTATGGGTATTGTTGGGGATGTTTCTGGACGTGTTGCCATTATTATTGATGACATGATTGATACGGCAGGCACACTAAATTCTGCTGTTGAAGCATTACGTGTCGCAGGCGCAAAAGAAGTGTATGCGGCGTGTACACACCCAGTGTTTTCGCCACCAGCGATTGATCGGATTAATGATTCAACCATTCAAGAAGTCGTATGTACAAACACCATTGAACTTGGGGAAGACAAACAATCTGATAAAGTCACGCAACTTTCAATCGCACCATTACTTGCACAGGGTATATTAAATATTTTGCAAGATAAACCGCTAAGTAGCTTATTTAAAACACGCCAACGTTGACAAATGCTAACGCTTTGATACAATAAAACCATAAAACGATGAACGGAAGAGTAACACGAGCCGCTGCATTAAGCGAATTCGGGATGGTGAGAGCCGAATTGCACGCACGTTGTGAAAAACACCTGTGAGTGATGGAAGAATTGAGTAGACCCATCCGTAATCCGCGTTAAGGATTGAGTGCCGGCTAATGTCGGAATCAAGGTGGTACCGCGATTAACGTCGCCCTTGCATGGGAGGCGTTTTTTTATTTTAAGGAGGATAGAAACATGAAAGCATACACGATTAAAGCATTGCATGAAAACATGGATGCGCTTGAACAGCAAGAGGTTACTGTTGAAGGATGGATTCGCAATAGTCGAGCGCAAAAAGCATTTGGCTTTATTGATTTAAATGATGGCAGTAAACTTTCTGGCGTTCAAATCGTTTACGAAAAAGATACGGTCGATAACTTTGATGCAATTGCGAAAGTTCATATTGGGGCAGCGCTACGCGTTAATGGAACCCTTATCAAAACCCCTTCGATGAAACAGCCCTTTGAAATTAAGGCATCCACGGTTGAAATTGTTGGACCATCACGCGCGGATTATCCGATTCAACCGAAACGCCATAGCCGTGAGTTTTTACGTGAAAATGCGCACTTAAGGGCACGCACCAATTTGTTTACCGCGGTTTTTCGTGTCCGCAGTATTTTAACGCATGCCATTCACCGCTTCTTCCAAGAACGAGATTTCATGCACGTTGCAAGTCCCATCATAACCGCTTCAGATGCAGAAGGGGCAGGTGAGTTGTTTAAAGTAACAACCCTTGATTTAACCGAGGTACCAAAAGATAAAGATAAGACGGTTGACTTTCGCAAAGATTTTTTTGGAAAAAAAGCGAATTTAACCGTATCTGGACAATTACAAGCTGAAATATTTGCGCAAGCATTTAAGAATGTTTATACATTTGGCCCAACATTTCGTGCTGAAAAATCTCATACGGCAACCCATGCATCAGAATTTTGGATGATAGAACCAGAAATTGCTTTTGCAGACCTTAATACCGATATGGATCTTGCCGAATCAATGGTTAAGTACCTTATTGATACAGTACTCAAGGAAGCGTCTGAAGAGATTCAATTCTTCGATCGCTTCGTATCAAAAGGACTGGTGAAAAAACTGAAAAACGTTGTTGAAAAGCCGTTTGTAAGAATAACCCATAAAAAAGCGGTTGATATTTTAAAAGCCGCTAAACAAGACTTTGAAAATACCCCAGACTATCAAGATGACTTCGCGAAGGAACACGAAAAATACTTAGTAAGCCATTTTGATGCCCCAGTGTTTGTGACTGATTGGCCTAAAGACATTAAAGCATTTTATATGCGCTTAAATGATGACGGTCAAACGGTGGCAGCAATGGACTTACTCGTGCCAGGCGCTGGTGAAATGATTGGGGGAAGTCAACGTGAAGAACGTTTAGACGTTTTAAAACAGCGCATGGAAGCCATGGGGATTCCTGAAGAAGAACTATGGTGGTATTTAGATTTACGGATGTATGGATCAACACCACATGCAGGGTTTGGACTTGGTTTTGATAGGATGCTAATGTATGTCACTGGTGTTGAAAATATTCGCGATGTCATTCCTTTTCCAAGAACGCCAAAACAATGTGAATTTTAGCCAAACAAAAAGGGTTGCTCAAATTTAGAGCAGCCCTTTTTAAATCATTATAGATTGCTTATTTTGATGATTTGTCTTTGTCGTCAAGTTTAACTTTTGGAATGTCAGTTTTAAAGGCTTCAGCAAGCGTTGATGCCATACCAACCATACCTTGCATATCTGAAGGAATGACAAGTTTCGTTGCTTGACCGTCGGCAACTTTTTCCATAGATTTGTACGCTTCAAGAC
>PWME01000147.1 GCA_003559235.1 Mollicutes bacterium
AATGGGCCATCATGAACAAAAAGGACTTTTCTATTTTCATTATTCATATGCTTGCACACATGATTTGATCAAACCATGTGTGCAAGCATATATAGACACAATATTTCTAAAGTCAAATTTTTCTACAGATTTATGTGATGATAGACTGAATCTTTTACGAAGATCTTCATTATGAACCAATAAGCTCAGTTTTTCACAATATTCTGCTTCGTTATCCAGCTCCACCAGCAAACCGTTTTCTCCATCCGATACAAGCTCGGATGGTCCAGTTATACAATCATAGCTAATGCAAGCACAGCCGTGTGCCATTGCTTCGGCCAATGCATTTGGAAAGCCTTCTGTTTGCGATGTGAACGCAAAGATTTGTGCATAGTTCAAAAGTTCAGGGACATCTTTCCTGGCTCCCAAAAACGATATACTCTCTTTTTCATTTAACTCCCCCGCAAGTACTTCAAGTCGTTCTCTGTCCGGTCCCTCTCCGACTAAAATCAGCCTCCAGCCATTTTTTCTTTGTATCCTGGAAAATATTCTTATTAACGCTTCCTGGTTTTTACGGCCACCCAGATATCCCACATTTATAATTGCTTTTTCCCTTGATAAAATTGGCACAACTTTTTCAGGAATAAACACCGGGTTCGGAATACTGATCAGTTTAGACCCTCTGTATTTCTTCTTGAGTATCTGAATCGCTTTTTGTGTTTGAATGATTACACCATCTGCAAGAAGATAAATCCATGGATTAACCAGCCCCCTGAAACCTTTTAGACTGGACACAGGTGAGGCACGGTTCGACACATATTTCTTGGCAGGTATCCCAATCAATGAGAGTAAAACAAAGGAATTTATGGACTCCATGAAGGAAAAAACGGCATCCGGGGTAGCTTTTTTTACAGATTTACGGAGAAAGACCGCTTGTCTTAATAGATACAGAAACCGGTTAGGATTATTTTTTTTGAAGTCCGGTTCAATTAGCTGGATCCTTGAATCGAGGTTAAAGAATACTTCTTGCTTGCTCAACAGTATGATTGTTATCCTAAACTGTTCACTCAAGGAATTTGCAAGTAAGGTCAAAACACGCTCTGCACCACCACCTCGCAAAGAATAGATTATAAATACAACTTTTGGATAAGTCACGTTTTAGCAGATTTTCATCTATGATAATATCAATAAGTTACCCACTTGCAGGTCATCTTCATAGGTCGAGAAGGGTCCATATCCTGATTCATGATGAAATGTCAGCTCTCCAAAATAAATTTTGTTGTCAAAGTGATACAGGTCAACTCTTGCAAAAGAAAAGCCAGCAGAAAGCTTTCTGGCCAGTTCAAGCATCTCTGTTAGAACATTTGGTTTAGGGACTTCGCCCTCATAAAGAGGATATTTTATGGTGAAAGGCTGCTTTACCCAGTTCGTGTCATATATGGCCCGGGTATGATTCACCCTCCTGCCAATATCTACTTGTATCAAATGTGGCTCCCCATCAAAGCAAAAGAACTTGTAATCGAGGAGTTCACCGTTTGTTGGTACCAGTAGCTGCTCGGCAATAACTTTAGGAGTTAGATTTTTGTATTGTTTCTCTCCTGATGTGTCATATAAGTTGCCTTGCAGCCATTTTTTCATTGTATTCCGCAACTGATTCGTATTGACATCATTTTTGTTATTAAGAATGATGACCCTGGAGGATGCATGGGTAGGTTTAAGGATGCAAGGAAAGCGCAGTGCATCGGGGTCGAAATCTTTAGACTCAGAAAATACGGCATATGTCGGAATCACATAACTCTCTCCAATCACCGATGCAACATACTGCTTAACCATTTCTTTATCTACATACCTTTCATATCCGCCATAATCGCCATAAACTTTTAGATGCAGGATTTTCTCATTGAAAGTTTTTGGATCCTTTATATTTGCCCAATAGGCATGCTGGCCAAATTTTCTATGCAAACGATAGTGTTGAATCTGGTTGAATAAAACCGGAGTGCTTTGATTTGCAAGCCTGTAGATGAACGGTCTAATTCGATTGTATAATGTATTTTTCATTTAGCTTTTCAATATGCTCTCTACCATCCACCCACATGGATCAAACTGCCCTTCATGCCAGTTCATATCTTCATCCCAGTATCCGGGGCATGGATCATAGACTTCTTTTACGAAACTATAACTGATTTCAACTCTCTTGATCAATTTCTTGCAACCATTTTGTTGAGCTCGTTCGAAGACATAAACTCTACATCGGGCCAATTTTTCAGAACTTCCTCGATAAGTTTCCCAAGATCCGCCAATCCTTTGTCTCGGTTCTTGGCGTCAAGAGAACCCATGTAGTTTGATCGATGAGTACTGATAATAGCCGGTTTCCGCCAAGCGAATGCAAGCTTAATGTCCTGCAAACAGTAACTAATCCAGTCCCGGCCGGGCTCCTGGGGCTCAAATACCCCATTACGGGTTATGTACGTCTGGCCGTATTCGTTTCGCTGCCCCAGATAATGATGCTTTCTGGTATAGCCACCTTTACCATCAGCCACTTTTTGCATTCCGGGGCCGCCAAGAAAAGTTATCCCATTATCCAACAAAACCTTTTCAAAGCCCATATTTCTTGGATAAGGTCCATCAGGAGGTACAAAGTAATTTGATTGATATCCGAATGTCTCTTTGAAAAGTCTGGTACCGTCTGCTACGCTTTCAAGCATGAATGGGAAATCATCTACGGAATCATGATCGTATGTTGCCCTCAATCCATTTTCCAAACCGGGGCCAAATGCAGGGGACAATGAGTAAAATCCATGATCGAAAGCAAAAAGTACATCGTTTTGCCCATCCCGAAGTGCCCTTAACCATCGTTGTGTGTTCAAATGTTCACGCCCATGGTAAGCAGCATGAAAA